>NZ_DAORSQ010000024.1:0-7801 GCF_035443605.1 Actinotalea sp.
CGCTCAACCACGCGCAGGCGGCCGGCGTGCCGATCGTCGTCGCGGTGAACAAGGTGGACAAGGAGGGGGCCAACCCCTCGAAGATCCGCCAGCAGCTCACCGAGTACAACCTCGTGGCCGAGGAGTACGGCGGCGACACGATGTTCGTCGACATCTCCGCGCTCAAGCGCGTGGGCATCGACGAGCTCCTCGAGGCCGTGCTGCTCACGGCCGACGCGGCGCTGGACCTGCGGGCCAACGCCGACAAGGACGCGCGTGGCGTGGCCGTCGAGGCCAACCTCGACAAGGGCCGCGGCGCCGTCGCGACCGTCCTGGTCCAGTCCGGCACCCTGCACGTCGGGGACGCCATCGTGGCGGGCACGGCCTACGGCCGCGTGCGGGCGATGTTCGACGAGCACGGCGGCACCATCGAGGCGGCCACCCCGGCCCGTCCGGTCATGGTGCTCGGCCTGACGTCGGTCCCGCGGGCCGGTGACACGTTCCTCGTGGCGCCGGACGACCGGACCGCGCGGCAGATCGCCGAGAAGCGCGAGGCGGCCGAGCGGGCAGCCCTGCTGGCCAAGCGTCGCAAGCGGATCAGCCTCGAGGACTTCACCCAGGCTCTGCAGCTGGGCAAGGTCGAGACGCTCAACCTCGTCCTCAAGGGCGACGTCTCCGGTGCCGTCGAGGCCCTCGAGGACGCCCTGCTCAAGATCGACGTTGGCGAGGAGGTCGAGCTGCGGGTCATCCACCGCGGCGTCGGCGCGATCACCCAGAACGACGTCAACCTGGCGACCGTGGACAACGCGATCATCATCGGGTTCAACGTCAAGTACGCCGAGCGGGTCGAGGACCTGGCGGACCGCGAGGGCGTCGACGTGCGCTTCTACTCGGTCATCTACCAGGCGATCGACGACGTCGAGGCAGCGCTCAAGGGCATGCTCAAGCCGGAGTACGAGGAGATCCAGCTCGGCACGGCCGAGGTGCGCGAGGTCTTCCGGTCCAGCAAGTTCGGCAACATCGCCGGCTCGCTTGTCCGCTCGGGCGTCATCCGCCGCAACGCCAAGGCGCGCGTGCAGCGCAACGGGCAGCTGGTGGCCGAGGGTCTGTCCATCGAGTCGCTCAAGCGGTTCAAGGACGACGCGACCGAGGTCCGCGACGGCTACGAGTGCGGCATCGGCCTCGGGTCGTTCAACGACCTGCAGCCCGACGACGTCATCGAGACGTACGAGATGCGCGAGAAGCCGCGCTCCTAGCGGTCTCGCCGTGGGGGCCGCGCACCGGACGACCGGAGCGCGGCCCCCACGGCATCGCAGCCGGCACCCAGACACAGGAGTTCGACATGGTTGACCACCCCAGGGCCCGCAAGATGGCCGAGCGCATCCAGCAGATCGTCGCGCAGATGCTCGACACCCGGGTCAAGGACCCACGCCTCGGGTTCGTCACCGTGACGGACGTGCGCGTCACCGGGGACCTGCAGCACGCCTCGGTGTTCTACACCGTGCTCGGCGACGCCGCCGCGCGCGCCGACAGCGCAGCGGCGCTGGCGAGCGCCACAGGCCTCATCCGCTCCGAGGTGGGCAGGCAGACCGGCATCCGGCTGACCCCGACCCTGGAGTTCATCGCCGACGCGGTGCCCGAGACGGCCCAGCACCTCGAGGACGCGCTGCGGGCGGCCGCCGTGCGCGACGCCGAGGTGGCGGCGCTGGCCGCCGCCGCGACCTACGCGGGCGACGCCGACCCGTACAAGCGCGCTGACGACGACGGTGACGAGGTCGGCGAGGTCGGCGAGGATGCGGCGGCGGGTCCCGTCGGTGGTGCGCACGGCGAGCCCGACGGCGAGCCGACCGACGAGGTCTGACGCCGTGGCCGAGGGTCAGGCGCCCGAGGGCTCGGCCCGCCTCGGGGAGCGGCCCGAGGGCCGACGTGAGCCCCGGCGCCCGACGGCGCCCGACGGGCTCCTCGTCGTCGACAAGCCGTCCGGCTGGACCAGCCACGACGTCGTCGCGCGCGTGCGGCGCCTGGCCGGCACCCGCAAGGTGGGCCACGCGGGGACGCTCGACCCCATGGCCACCGGCGTGCTGGTGCTGGGGATCGGCCGCGCGACGCGCCTGCTGACCTACGTCGTCGGGGCCGACAAGGAGTACCGGGCGACCATCCGGCTGGGCGTGAGCACCACGACGGACGACGCCGAGGGCGAGGTGCTCGCCCGGGTGGGTGCCGAGGGCGTGGCCCGGGCCGACCTGGAGGTGGGCGTCGCGGCCCTGACCGGGGCGATCTCGCAGGTGCCGAGCTCGGTGAGCGCCATCAAGGTGGACGGGCAGCGGGCCTACGCCCGGGTCCGGGCGGGGGAGCAGGTCGAGCTCGCGGCGCGCCCTGTGACGGTGCACGGCTTCGTGGTGCACGACGTCGCGCCCGGGGTGGCCGAGGGGCTCGCGGTGCTCGACGTGGACGTCACGGTCGTGTGCTCCTCTGGCACGTACATCCGCGCGCTGGCGCGGGACCTCGGGGCCGCGCTGGGCGTCGGAGGGCACCTCACGGCCCTGCGGCGCACGCGGGTGGGTGGCTACCCGCTCGCGGTGGCGCGCACGCTGGAGCAGCTCGAGGCCGAGGTCGCCGTGCTGCCGATGGCGGTCGCGGCGCGCGCGACGTTCCCGGCGCGCGCGCTGACCGAGCACGAGGCATCGGAGCTCTCCTTCGGCCGGCGGCTGGCGGCGGTGGCGGGCGGACCGGTCGGGACGGCGGCCCTGCCGGTGGCGGCGTTCGCGCCCGACGGCACGCTCGTGGCGCTGCTCGCGGACGACGACGCCGGGCGGTCCCGGCCCGTGCTGGTCTTCGCCCCGGCCTGACGGCGTGCTGCTGTCCGCCCCGGCGCCCCGGCGCCCCGGCGTGCGTGGCCGTAGCCGGCCCGGGGCTCGGTCGTGGCCGGTCGAGGGCTCGTGCCGGCCGGGTCGCGAGCACGAGTGCGAACAACCGTGCAGGTCAGCGGTGGTTTCGTGGCTCCGGGACCTTCCCTCGGCGACGCTCGTCCGGTAGACTTCGAACAGGCGTTCGATGGCAGCCGTGCGGGAGTGATGCGGCTCGCTCGTGGGGTACGAGGGCACCGTGGGGGGTGGCGGTATGGCGAGTCGGATGGCGACGTACGCCGAACGCCACCCGCTGGCCGCCCGCCTCGAGGCGGCGTCGCCGTCGCCGGAGCTCGTCGCGCAGCTGCATGCCCTGGACCCGGCGGACTGCGACGACCCCGCGCTGCTCGAGGTCGTCGCCGGGTGGGAGCGCGTGCTCGCGTGGGCCACGGCGCGGCAGGCGCGGGCGCTCGAGGAGATGACGCACCGGGTCCCGGGGTCGCAGGGAGAGTTCGTCGCGGACGACGTCGCCGCGCGGCTCGGGATCACGCGTCGCCTCGGCCAGAGCCGGGTGACCCTGGCGCTGGGCCTCGCCGCGCACCCGCAGGTGGCCGACGCACTGGCGGTCGGAGCGATCGACCCACGCAAGGCCGAGGTGCTGCTCGCCGACACCGAGCACCTGCCCGGTCACGTCGCGGACGAGGTGCTCGACGGCGTGCTTGGTGAGGCGCCCGGGCGCACGGTCCCGCAGCTCCGGGCCGATCTGCGCGAGGCGGAGCTCGCCCTGCACCCCGTCGCCGCGGCGCAGCGCCACGAGGTCGCCCGCCGCGAGCGGTGCGTCCGCATGGTCCCCGCCCCCGACGCGATGGCCTGGGTGCATGCGTTCCTCCCCGCCGCCGACGCCGTGACGGTGATGACCGGCCTCGACGCCCTCGCCGGATCCGGTCGCGGCACCGGGGGTGGGGTGGCCGGCGCGGCCGGTGCAGTCGACGACCCGCGTACCGCGGACCAGCGCCGCGCGGACGCGCTCGGCGAGGTGCTGCGCCGGGTGCTGGACGCCGGCGTCGGCCCCGACGGCACGCCCCTGGCCGTGCGTCAGCACCGCCGCCCCCACCTGCACCTGACCGTCTCCGCCGCGGCGCTGGCCTCGGGTGACGCGACGGGCACCGCCCACCTGGCGGGCTACGGCCTCGTGCCGCTCGTCGCGATCGGTCACCTCATCGCCGAGGCCGACCTCCACACCGTGGCCGTGGACCCGGCGACCGGCGAGCGACTCGGGGACTGCGTCCCGGTCCGGCGCGCCGGACCGGTGTCCCGGTCGACGGCGGGATCAGCCCAGCCCGGCTCGAGCGGCTACCGCCCCATGGCCACCGTCGTGCGCCAGGTGGTCGACCGCGACGTGACGTGCCGGTTCCCGGGCTGCCGGGTGCCGTCGTGGCGCTGCGACGTCGACCACGTCGTGCCGTTCGACCCCGACCGGCCGGCCGGCGAGCAGACCGTCGCGGCCAACCTCCAGGCGCTGTGCCGTCACCACCACCGGCTCAAGACCCTCGGCCGGTGGCGGGTCGCCCGCGATCCGGTGACCGGCACCACCACCTGGAACGCCCCGACCGGAAGGGTCTACCGGCGTTCCCCGGAGCGGGTGGAACCCGAGCCCGCCGAGCCGCCGCGCCGGGAGCCCCGGCCGACCACACCCGCCGACGTCACCCGTTGGGCCCCGAGTGGTGGGGCACCGACGCGGTGATGATCGTCCCGTCGGGCCGGAGCGTGCCGCGCAGCGCCTTCGCATCCGGCTCGCCGTCGATCGCGGGTCCCTGGCCGTCGAGCGGCACCGTCACGGGCTCCGCGCTCGTCACGGTCACCTGCACACCGCGCACCACGACCTGCGCGCGCTCGCCCACCTCGACGGTGAACGTGATCGACTCGGGGCGCACGCTGACGAGCAGCCGGGTCCCCGCGACGGCGATCCGGAAGGACAGCGAGGGCCACGACGCGGGCAGGCGAGGGTCGAACGTCAGCACCCCGCCGTGGTCGCGCATCCCGCCGAAGCCGTGGACCAGGGCGCTCCACACCCCGCCCGTCGACGCGACGTGCACGCCGTCGGCCGTGTTGTGGTGCAGGTCCGCGAGGTCGACGAACAGCCCGTCCCAGAAGTACCGCAGGGCGAGCTCGTGGTAGCCGACCTCGGCCGCGATGATCGACTGGACCACGCCGGACAGCGTCGAGTCGCCCGTGGTGATCGGGTCGTAGTACTCGAAGTCGGCCCGCTTCTCCTCGGCCGTGAACTGGTCGCCCTGGAGGAACAGCGCCAGCACCACGTCGGCCTGCTTGAGCACCTGGAAGCGGTAGATCACCAGCGGGTGGTAGTGCAGCAGCAGCGGGCGCTTGTCCGCGGGTGTGCTCGGCAGGTCCCAGACCTCACGCTCGTGGAACTGGGCGTCCTGGGGGTGGATGCCCAGGTTGTCGTCCCACAGGATCGCCATGGCCTCGGCCGCCCGGACCCACTCGGCGACCTCCTGGGGCCGCAGGCCCAGCCGGGCCACCATGCGCGCGTGCTCCTCGGGCCGGGTCTCCTCGAGCTCGAGCACCGTCTGGGCGGCGCAGCGCAGGTTGAAGCGCGCCATGACGTTCGTGTAGAGGTTGTCGTTGACGACGGTCGTGTACTCGTCCGGCCCCGTCACCCCGTGGATCCGGAACGAGTCCTCGCCGTACCCGCGCCAGAACCCGAGGTCGGCCCACATCCGCGCCGTCCCGACGAGGATGTCGACGCCCTCGCGGGCCATGAAGTCGTGGTCGCCGGAGGCCTTGACGTACTTGTCGACGGCGAAGGAGATGTCCGCGTCGATGTGGTACTGCGCGGTGCCGGCCGCGTAGTACGCGGAGGCCTCCTCGCCGTTGATGGTGCGCCACGGGAAGAGCACGCCGTCCTGCGTGAGGTCCTGTGCGCGCCGCTCCGCCGCCGGGAGCATCGTGTACCGGAACCGCAGGGCGTTGCGGGCGATGAGCGGCGACGTGTAGACGAAGAAGGGCACCACGTAGACCTCGGTGTCCCAGAAGTAGTGCCCGCCGTAGCCCGACGCGCTCACCCCCTTGGCCGAGATGCCGTTGCCCTCGGCGCGCGCCGCGGCCTGGGCCAGCTGGAAGAGGTTCCAGCGGATGGCCTGCTGCGCCTCGGGCTGGCCCTCGACCTCGACGTCCGAGCGCAGCCAGTAGTGGTGCAGCCAGGAGGCCTGGTCGGCGAACTGCTGCTCGATGCCGTCCGTCTTGACGCGGTCGAGGGTGCGCCGGCACCGGTCCGACAGCTCGCGCGAGGGCACCGTCCGGGACGTGTGGTACGCCACGGTCTTGGTGATCGTGATCGGTCGGCCCGGCTCGGCGCGCACGCGGAAGACGTGCTTGGCGTAGTCCTCCTCGACCTCGGTGAACTCCTCGTAGGCGTTCTCGGTCTCGATGGTGTGGTCGGCGGCGACGGCCAGCGTCATCCCGGAGCTGGCGCACCGGTAGCCGAGGATCGCGCGCCCGTCCCCGCCCCAGTGGAGCTCGGGGAGCAGCACGCGGCCCTCGAAGGCCTCGGCCTTGCGCGGATCGGCGATGGTGCCGGCCGTCGGCTTGGTCCGGTACTCGTCGAGCCCTGCCTGACGGTTGAGGACCTGCGAGGAGATCGCCACCGGGGCCGCCTTGTCGAGCAGCGTGACCTCGTACGTCAGCACCGCGAGGTGACGCTGGGTGAACGAGACCATCCGCCGGGACCGCACCCGGACGCGGGTGCCAGACGGCGTCCGCCAGAGCAGGTCGCGGTGGAGCACGCCCTCCGCGAGGTCGAGGCTCCGCGAGTAGTCGATGAGGTCCGCGACCGAGAGCAGCAGGGGCTCGTCGTCCACGTAGAGCCGGATCACCTTGGCATCGGGGACGTTGACGATGGTCTGGCCCACGCGCGCGAAGCCGAAGGCCTCCTCGGCGTGCCGGATGGGCCACGTCTCGTGGAACCCGTTGACGAAGGTCCCGTGGCTGTGGCTGTCGCGGCCCTCCTCGACGTTGCCGCGCAGCCCGAGGTAGCCGTTGCCCACGGCGAAGAGGGTCTCGGTGACCCCGAGGTCGTCGGCGCCGTACATCGTCTCGGTCAGGCGCCACGGGTCGACGGGGAACCGCATCCGGTCCAGCGGGTCGGGCATCGTGGGACCACCGGAACCGCCGGAACGTCCTGCCCCTCCCGAGCCGCCGGCGCCGGACGCCGTGCGGGACGCGCTCACGGGACGACCAGCTCGGCGAGGTCCTGCACCACGACGTCGGCACCGGCCTCGAGCAGCACGTCGCCACCCGCGCCACGGTCCACGCCGACCACCAGGCCGAAGCCGCCGGCGCGCCCGGCGGCGACCCCGGACACCGCGTCCTCGACCACCACGGCTCGCTCGACGGGCACGCCGAGCTGCTGCGCGGCGAAGACGAACGTGTCGGGGGCCGGCTTGCCCGGCAGCCCCTCCGCGATCGCGACCGTGCCGTCCACGACGACGGTGAACCGGTCCGCGAGGCCCGCGGCGGCGAGCACGGCCGGCGCGTTGCGCGAGCTGGAGACCACGGCGACGGCCGTCCCGCGGGCCGCCAGGGCATCGAGCAGCGCGACGCTTCCCGGGTAGGCCACCACGCCGTCCTCGCGCAGCACCCGGTCGAAGGCGGCGTTCTTGGTGTTGCCCAGCCCGCAGACCGTCTGGGCACCGGGCAGGTCGGCAGGGTCGCCCTCGGGCAGGACGACGCCGCGCGAGGCCAAGGCCGACCGCACGCCGTCGTACCGCGGCTTGCCGTCGACGTAGGCGAAGTAGTCGGCGTCGCTGTACGCGGGCGTGACGCCGTGGGCGGTGAAGTGGGCGGTGAACATGGCGCGCCACGCGGCCATGTGGACGTCGGCGGTGGGGGTCAGCACGCCGTCGAGGTCGAAGAGGACGGCGTCGTAGCTCGTGAGGTCCATGCGGGCAACCTAG
>NZ_DAORSQ010000024.1:7901-27502 GCF_035443605.1 Actinotalea sp.
GTCCGATCGTTGCCAAACAGTTACCGAAAGCGCTTCCAGTCGGGTGTCCGGATGTGGCACGTTAGGCGCGTTGTACCTACCTGTTGAGCGCGAAGGAGCGGTCATGAGTGTCAGCAAGAGCACGTTCGCCCGTCTGGGCGTCGTCCTCGCCGGGACGTCCCTGGTTCTCACCGGATGTCTGAGCGATGGTGGCGACGACACCGGGGGCGAGACCGGGGGCGGCGACCCGATCGAGATCGTCGGGGCCTTCTCCGGTACCCAGCAGGAGGGCTTCGAGGCGGACATCGCGAAGATCTCCGAGGAGACGGGCATCGCGATCGAGTACGTCTCGACCGACCAGTTCGAGGTCCTCATCCAGTCCCGTGTCGAGGGCGGCAACGTCCCCGACATCGCCATCTACCCGCAGCCCGGCCTGCTGCTCGACATGGTCGGCTCCGGCGACATCGTCGCGCTGGACGACGCGGGCGTCGACGTCGAGGGCATCCTCGCCGGCGCGCTCCCCGGCCTGAGCGACACCGTGACCCAGGACGGCACCGTCTACGGCCTGCCGTACTCGTTCAACGCGAAGTCCCTGGTCTGGTACCCGTCGCCCGAGTTCGAGGACGCCGGCTACACCGACCCGACCACGCACGACGAGCTCGTCGCCCTGAGCGACCAGATCAAGGCAGACGGCACCACCCCGTGGTGCTTCGGCGTCGACGTCGGCTGGCCCGGCACCGACTGGCTCGAGGAGTACGTGCTGCGCGTGGGCGGCCCCGAGGTCTACGACCAGTGGGTCAGCCACGAGATCCCGTTCAACGACCCGATCATCAAGGAGGCCGCCGAGAAGGTCGGCGAGCTGCTCCTTGCCGACGGCAACGTCTACGGCGGGCTCGACGGCGTCGCGGCCACCACGTTCGACGTCGCGGCCAACCCGCTGTTCGACGAGACCCCGGGCTGCTACCTGCACCGCCAGGGCAACTTCATCACCTCCTTCTTCCCGGAGGACGTCCAGGCCGACCTGACCGCGAACACCAACCTCTTCCTGCTCCCGCCGGTCGAGGGTGGCTTCGACGGCCAGCCGATCCTCGGCGGCGGCGACTTCATGGCGCTGTTCTCGGCAGACAACGCCGACGCGGCCACGGTCCTCGCGGCCATCGCGTCGCCCGACTTCGGTGCGAACTCGGCCCAGTCCGGTGCCTGGCTCTCGCCGTACGTCGAGTTCGACACGAGCCAGTACGCCAACGAGACGCTGACGCAGATCGCCGACCTGGCGACCACGGCGGACACCTTCCGCTTCGACGGCTCGGACAGCATGCCGGGCGAGGTCGGCAACGGTACGTTCTGGACAGGCATGGTGGAGTGGCTCAGCGGCCAGAAGGACCTCGACACCGTGCTCGACGAGATCGAGGCCAGCTGGCCCGCCAGCTGATCTGACGCTTTGACCGCCGGTCGGCGGGGGCATCGCTGCCCCCGCCGACCGGCGGGCACCACGCCTAGCTGACAACCGCAGAGCGTGACCGGTGCAGGGGCAACGAGGCCCCCGCCGTCCGAGCGCTCGGAAGGATGGACATGGGCATCAAAATTGCCAACGCGCTCATCGCGATCGTGGCCGGCGTCGGCTCCGTGCTGGTGCTCTTCTGGGCCGCCAACGCACTCGTCGAGCGTCTGCCAGCCAAGATCTCCGACCGGCTCAAGCCATGGGTCTTCGTCGGTCCCGCCGTGCTCCTCATCGGGGCCTTCCTCATCTACCCGGCGATCCGCACCATCGTCCTGGCCTTCATGGACCAGGGCGGCGACACGTTCGTCGGGATCGCCAACTTCACCGACCTGGCGACGGACTCGGCGTTCCACCAGACCCTGATCAACACGCTGCTGTGGATCATCATCGTCCCGGTCAGCGCCGTGGTCATCGGGCTGCTCGTCGCGATCCTCGCCGACCGGCTCGCCCCGCGTGGCGAGAAGTTCACCAAGTCGATGATCTTCCTGCCGATGGCGATCAGCATGGTCGGCGCCAGCACCATCTGGCAGTTCATCTACAACTGGAAGCCGGCCGGCCGGGACCAGATCGGCCTGCTCAACGCCATCGTCGTCGCCTTCGGCGGCGAACCCCAGACGTGGCTGCAGAACCAGGAGTTCAAGCTCAACAGCCTGCTGCTCATGGTCATCCTCATCTGGCTGCAGACCGGGTACGCCATGGTGCTGCTGTCCTCCGCCATCAAGGGCGTCCCCGAGGAGACCATCGAGGCGGCGCGCATCGACGGCGCCTCCGAGGTCCAGGCGTTCTTCCAGATCATCGTCCCGCAGATCTGGGGCACGGTGGTGACGGTCTTCGTGACCATCCTCATCGGCGTCATGAAGGTCTTCGACATCATCTACGTGACGACACGCGGCCTGTACAACACCAACGTCATCGCGAACGACTTCTTCATCACCCTGTTCCAGTTCGGTGACAGCGGTCGCTCGTCCGCGATCGTCGTCGTCCTGCTCATCGCGGTCATCCCGGTGATGGTGTACCAGGTCCGGCGGTTCAAGGCAGAGGAGGCGATGAAGTGAGTGCGACCCCGATCGTGCCGACCACCGATGCCGTCGTGACGGCACCGCAGACCACAGCTCCGAAGAAGGCCAAGGCGCCCAAGGAGCCGTCGCGCGCCAACTGGCTCGTGCGGGGCGTCCTGACCGTCGTGGTCATCGGCTTCCTCATCCCGACCTTCGGGCTCCTCGTCACGTCGTTCCGCACCCGGGACGATGCGCTGGAGACCGGGTGGTGGACCGCGCTGTTCAACCCGTTCGGCTCGGACTGGATCCTGTCGAACTACACCGAGGTCCTCTCCCAGGGCATGGGCAACGCGTTCGTCAACAGCCTGGCGGTCACGATCCCGGCCACGGTCATCCCGATCCTCATCGCGGCGATGGCGGCCTACGCGTTCACGTTCACCGAGTTCCGGGGGCGCGACACGCTGTTCGTCGTCGTGGTGGGCCTGCTCGTCATCCCCAACCAGGTGGCCCTCGTCCCGCTGCTGCAGATGTTCGGTGCGCTCAACCTCATCGGGGAGTTTCCCTCGGTGTGGCTGGCTCACGCGGGCTTCGGCATGCCGCTGGCGATCTTCATCCTGCGGGCCTACATGGCGACCCTCCCCAAGGCGGTCATCGAGTCCGCCAAGATCGACGGTGCGAGCCACTACCAGACGTTCTGGAGGCTCATCCTGCCGATGAGCGTCCCGGCGCTGGCGTCGTTCGCGATCTTCCAGTTCCTGTGGGTGTGGAACGACCTGCTCATCGCCCTGCTCTTCCTGGGTGGTGGCGACAACGAGGTCGTGACGCAGAACCTCGCGAGCCTGCTCGGTCAGTACGGCGACCGGTGGGACCTGCTCGCTCCGGGCGCCTTCGTCACGATGGCGCTGCCGCTGACCGTCTTCATCGCCCTGCAGCGGTACTTCGTCCGCGGCATGACGGCGGGTGCGGTCAAGGGCTGACGTACGGCCGAGGGCCGGGCGTGGGGGACCGCGCCCGGCCCTCGGTGTGTCCGGGGCAGGTCCCGGACAGTGGCAGGCTTGTCCCGGCCCACCCGCCCGACCGAGCACCCACCAGAGCAGGAGACCGCGTGCACCGCTGGACCGACCTGACCCAGGTCCCGCCCGGCACCGGTCCGTCCGTGGTCACGATCGGCAACTTCGACGGCGTGCACCGCGGGCACCGCAGCGTCCTGACGGCGATGGTGGCCGACGCGCGGGCGATCGGGGGGATCGCCGTGGCCGTCACGTTCGACCCGCACCCCGCCCAGGTGCACCGCCCGGACACGGCGCCGCCGCTGCTCACCGGTCTGGCCGACCGGCTCGAGATGCTCGCCGAGACCGGCCTGGACGCCGTGCTCGTGGTCGCCTACTCGCTGGACTTCGCGCGCACCACGCCGGAGGACTTCGTCCGTCGGTACCTCGTCGAGGCGCTCGGCGCGAGCACCGTTGTCGTCGGTCGGGACGTGCGGTTCGGCCGCGACAACAAGGGCGACCTGTCCACCATGGTCGCCCTGGGTGCGCAGCACGGGTTCGCCGTCCAGGTCATCGAGGACGTGCACGGGGCGCAGCCGGGCGCCGCGCCGCGCCGCTGGTCCTCGACGTGGGCGCGCGAGCTGCTCGTCGACGGCGACGTCGCGGGGGCTGCGGAGATCCTCGGCCGCCCGCACCGGATGCGCGGCGTCGTCGTGCACGGCGACGCCCGCGGCCGCGAGCTCGGCTTCCCGACGGCCAACCTGGGGCAGGACGCCGTGGGCATGGTGCCGGCAGACGGCGTGTACGCGGGCTGGCTCACCGTGCAGCCGCGCGACGGCGTCCCGGCGGAGGCCGGCTCACCCGACCGCCTGCCGGTCGCGATCTCCATCGGCACCAACCCGACCTTCGACGGCCACGGTCGCCGGGTCGAGGCGCACGTGCTGGACCGCACGGACCTCGACCTCTACGGCGACGAGGTCCTCGTGGAGTTCGTCGCGCTGCTGCGCCCGACGGTGCGCTTCACGTCCGTCGACGAGCTCGTGGTCCAGATGGCGCGCGACGTGGCCGACACCCGCGTGCGGCTCGCGCTCTGACGCGACGCGGTCGGCCCCGGCGGACGCGCAGGTGACCGGACGGCCAGGGACCCGGTTGGGGCCCCCGGCAACCTCCTGGTAACATCCAAGGGCCGTGTGATCGGCCGCGGACTCAGAGCGCCCGGGTGGACATGCCCCGGAGCACCGCGCAGCAAAGAACCAAGGAGAGCCAGTGCCCCTCGACGCCGCCACCAAGCAGCGCATCATGACCGAGTTCGCCACGACGCCGAACGACACCGGCTCGCCCGAGGTCCAGGTCGCGATGCTCACGCAGCGCATCAAGGACCTCACGGAGCACCTCAAGGAGCACAAGCACGACCACCACTCGCGTCGTGGTCTGCTGCTGCTCGTCGGCCAGCGTCGTCGCCTGCTCGGCTACCTGCAGAAGGTGGACATCAACCGCTACCGCAGCCTCATCGAGCGCCTCGGCCTGCGTCGCTGACCCTCCCGGACCGGCCCGGGCCCCGCGTGGGCCCGGGCCGGATCCGGTCTGCACCACACCCACCGCCCGGAACAGGCGTCCCGGTCCTCGGTAGTGGCTCGCGGAGGCGTCCTGGACGCACACCGCGGACCTCGATCGAAGACCGTCGCCTGATGCCGGGGATCTTCGAGAACGAGGAGGGCATCCCATGGAGGGACCCGAGATCCAGTTCGCCGAGGCCGTCATCGACAACGGCCGCTTCGGCACCCGCACCGTCCGTTTCGAGACCGGCCGTCTGGCCCGCCAGGCCGCCGGCTCCGCCGTCGCGTACCTGGACGGCGAGACGATGCTGCTGTCGGCCACCACGGCCGGCAAGCACCCCAAGGAGCAGTTCGACTTCTTCCCGCTCACGGTGGACGTCGAGGAGCGGATGTACGCCGCAGGGCGCATCCCCGGCTCGTTCTTCCGCCGCGAGGGCCGCCCGTCGACCGAGGCGATCCTCGCCTGCCGGCTCATCGACCGCCCGCTGCGCCCCACCTTCGCCAAGGGCCTGCGCAACGAGGTCCAGGTCGTCATCACGGTGATGGCCCTGCACCCGGACGACGCGTACGACACCCTGGCGATCAACGCCGCGTCGCTGTCCACGCAGCTGTCGGGCCTGCCGTTCACCGGCCCGATCGCCGGTGTGCGGATCGCGCTCGTCGACGGCCAGTGGGTCGCGTTCCCCAAGTACTCCGACAAGGAGCGGGCCGTCTTCGACATGGTCGTCGCCGGTCGGGTCGTCGGGGACGACGTCGCGATCATGATGGTCGAGGCAGAGGCCACCAACGGTGCCTGGAACCTCATCACCAACGAGGGCGTCGCCGCTCCCACCGAGGAGGTCGTGGCCCAGGGCCTCGAGGCAGCCAAGCCCTTCCTCAAGGCGCTGTGCGACGCGCAGTCCGAGCTCGCGGCCAAGGCAGCCAAGCCGGTGCAGGAGTTCCCGCGGTTCCTGGACTACCAGGAGGACGCCTACGCCGCCGTCGAGGGCCGCGTGTCCGCGACCCTCGCCGAGGCGCTGACGATCGCCGACAAGCAGACCCGCGAGGGCCGGCTCGACGAGATCAAGGCCGACGCGCTGGGCGCGCTGGGCGAGCAGTTCGCCGGCCGCGAGAAGGAGCTGTCGGCCGCCGTGCGCGCCGTCACCAAGAAGCTCATCCGCCAGCGCGTGCTGCGCGACGGCGTGCGCATCGACGGCCGTGGCCTCGCGGACATCCGCACGCTCTCGGCCGAGGTCGAGGTGCTCCCGCGGGTGCACGGCTCGGCGCTGTTCGAGCGCGGCGAGACCCAGATCCTCGGTGTCACCACGCTGAACATGCTCCGGATGGAGCAGCAGCTCGACACCCTGGCGCCCGAGACGCGCAAGCGCTACATGCACAACTACAACTTCCCGCCGTACTCCACCGGCGAGACCGGCCGCGTGGGCTCGCCCAAGCGCCGCGAGATCGGCCACGGGGCGCTCGCCGAGCGGGCCCTCATGCCGGTGCTGCCGACGCGCGAGGAGTTCCCGTACGCCATCCGCCAGGTCTCCGAGGCCCTCGGGTCCAACGGCTCGACCTCGATGGGCTCGGTCTGCGCCTCGACGCTGTCCCTGCTCAACGCCGGCGTGCCGCTGCGCGCGGCCGTCGCGGGCATCGCGATGGGCCTCATCTCGGACAACGTGGACGGCGAGATGCGCTACGCGGCGCTGACCGACATCCTCGGCGCCGAGGACGCGTTCGGTGACATGGACTTCAAGGTCGCCGGCACGCGCGAGTTCGTCACGGCCATCCAGCTCGACACCAAGCTCGACGGCATCCCCGCCGACGTGCTCGCCGGCGCGCTGACCCAGGCCCGCGACGCGCGCCTGCACATCCTCGACGTCATGAACGAGGCGATCGACGCGCCCGACGAGATGAGCCCGTTCGCTCCTCGCGTCATCGCGGTGACCGTCCCGGTCGACAAGATCGGTGAGGTCATCGGCCCGAAGGGCAAGATGATCAACCAGATCCAGGACGAGACCGGCGCGCAGATCTCCATCGAGGACGACGGCACCGTCTACATCGGTGCCACCGACGGCCCGTCGGCCGAGGCCGCGCGCGCGATGGTCAACGCCATCGCCAACCCGATGATGCCGGAGATCGGCGAGCGCTTCGTCGGGACGGTCGTCAAGACCACCACGTTCGGCGCGTTCATCTCGCTCTCGCCGGGCAAGGACGGCCTGCTGCACATCTCGCAGATCCGCAAGCTCGTGGGCGGCAAGCGCGTGGAGAACGTCGAGGACGTGCTCGCCGTGGGCCAGAAGGTCCAGGTCGAGATCGGCGAGATCGACCCGCGCGGCAAGCTCTCGCTGCACGCGGTGCTCGACGAGGCGCAGGCGGCGGCCGCGGCCGAGGGCGACCAGGCCTGAGGTGCCCCTTGACCTCCCGCTCGATGCCTCCGGCACCGAGCTGACCGCCGGGCAGGACGGCGGCGCCATCGTGCGCCGTTCCGTCCTGCCCGGCGGGGTCAGGGTCCTCACCGAGTCGATGCCGGGCCTGCGCTCGGCGACGGTCGGGGCATGGGTGGGGGTCGGCTCGCGCGACGAGCGCGACGGCCACCACGGCGCGACGCACTTCCTCGAGCACCTGCTGTTCAAGGGCACGGCGCGCCGCTCGGCGATGGACATCGCCGAGGCGTTCGACGCCGTCGGTGGCGAGGCCAACGCCGCCACCGGCAAGGAGCACACCTGCTACTACGCGCGGGTGCTCGACGCCGACCTGCCGATGGCCGTCGACGTCATCGCCGACATGGTCACCTCAGCGCGGCTCGACGCCGAGGAGCTGGAGACCGAGCGCGGCGTCATCCTCGAAGAGCTCGCGATGAACGACGACGACCCGAGCGACGTCGTGCACGAGCAGTTCGCCGCGGCGGTGCTGGGCGCCCACGCGCTCGGCCGCCCCATCGGCGGCACGCCCGGCACCATCCGCGCCGTGCCGCGCGACGCGGTGTGGGACCACTACCGCGAGCACTACACCCCCGGCACGCTGGTCGTCACGGCCGCGGGCGGGGTGGACCACGACGCCCTGTGCGGTCAGGTGGTCGGAGCGCTCGAGGCCGGTGGCTGGGACCTGCGCGCGGGCGCGCTGCCCGCCGGGCGCCGCCCCGTCGCGGTGCTCGACGTCGCGGACTCCGGGACGGAGGTCGTCGTGCGGCGTCCCACCGAGCAGGCCAACGTCATCCTCGGCGGGGTGGGCCTGACCTCCACCGACGAGCGGCGGTTCACGCTGTCCGTGCTCAGCGCCGCGCTGGGCGGCGGGATGTCGTCGCGCCTGTTCCAGGAGATCCGCGAGAAGCGCGGGCTGGCGTACTCGGTCTACAGCTTCTCCTCCGGCCACGCGGACACCGGCCTGTTCGGGCTGTACGCCGGGTGCGCCCCCGGCAAGGTCGACGAGGTGCTGGCACTGCTCGGCGACGAGTGGGACCGGCTCGCGGCCGACGGGATCACGGGCGCAGAGCTGGACCGCAGCATCGGCCAGCTCTCCGGCGGGCTCGTCCTCGGCCTCGAGGACTCCGGCGCGCGGATGTCGCGGCTGGGCACGTCCGAGCTGGTGCACGGCCAGCTGCTGAGCCAGGACGAGTCGCTCGAGGCGATCCGCTCCGTGACCGTCGCCGAGGTCCAGGCGTTGGCCGCGGAGCTCGGCGCGCTGCCGCGCTCCGTGGTGATGGTCGGCCCGTTCGGCGGCTGAGATGGGCCCGTCCCCGTGCGGCCGGTTAGGGTGGCGCCCGTGAACGAGCCGCTGAGAGTCGCCGTCCTGGGAGCAGCCGGACGGATGGGCCGCACGGTGTGCACCGCCGTCCATGCGGCGCCCGACCTCGAGCTCGTCGCGCGGATCGAGGCCGGCGACGACCTCACCGGCCTCGCGGCCGACGTCGCGGTCGACTTCACGGTCCCCGGCGTCACCGAGGCCAACGTGCACGCCCTCATCGACGCCGGTGTGCACGCCGTCGTCGGGACGACGGGTTGGGACGACGCCGCGTTGGGTCGCGTGCGCGAGCACCTTGCCGGCGCACCCCGCCTCGGCGTCCTCGTGGCCCCCAACTTCGCGATCAGCGCCGTGCTGGCGATGGCCTTCGCGGCCACGGCCGCCCGCTGGTTCGAGTCAGCCGAGGTGATCGAGCTGCACCACCCCGACAAGGTGGACGCCCCCAGCGGCACCGCACGGCACACGGCTGCCGGGATCGCCGCGTCGCGCAGGGCCGCGGGACTGGGGCCGATGCCCGATGCCACGACCCAGGAGCTCCCGGGCGCGCGGGGGGCCGACGTCGACGGGGTCCGGGTGCACGCCGTGCGCCTGCGAGGCCTCGTGGCGCACGAGGAGGTGCTGCTCGGCAACCCGGGGGAGCAGCTGACGATCCGCACCGACTCGTTCGACCGGGTGTCCTTCATGCCCGGGGTGCTGCACGCCGTGCGCGAGGTGGGCCACCGTCCCGGGCTGACCGTCGGCCTGGCCGACTACCTCGACCTGGCCTGACGTGCGTCGATTTCTCGTCGCCCTGGTCCTCACCGTCCTGCTCGCGCTCTACCTCGTGGCTGTGGCGGGCCGGGGGGTGTCGCTCGTGCGGACGGGCGAGCCGATCGGGGTGGCGCTGGGCGCCGCCGTGCTGGTGCTGCCGCTGCTCGGCGCCTGGCTCGTGCTGCGCGAGTGGTCGCTCGCGGCGGCCGTGCAGCGGATGGCGGACGAGCTGGCGGCCGACGGGGCGCTGCCGGTCGACGACCTGCCTCGCAGCCCCGGCGGGCGCATCGACCGCGCGGCCGCCGACGCCGCGTTCGTCACCGCGCGCGAGGCCGTCGAGGCGGCCCCCGAGGACTGGGCCGCGTGGTTCCGCCTCGGCTTCGCCTACGACGCGGCCCGCGACCGGCGGCGTGCCCGCGAGGCCCTGCGCACCGCGGCCCGGCTGCGCAGGGCGGCCTGAGCCGACGACCGCAGCCCGCTAGAGCTGCGCGGACCAGCGCCGCTCGGCCACGGTCCGTACCGACCCGTCGGGTCCAGGAGCCACCCCGAGCTCGCGCACGGCGCCGTCCGGGCCCAGCCCCGCCGAGCCGAGGAACCGCGCGCGCGCGTCGTCGCCGTCGAGCACCCAGGTGCTCAGGTGCTCGGCCCCCGCCTCGCGCGCGAGGTCGACGCAGGCCGTCAGCAGGCGCGAGCCGTGGCCGCCGCGCTGGTGGTCCGGGTCCACCTCGAGCGCGACCACCTCGACGCCCGCCTCGACGGGAGCCCACGCGACGACGCCCACCACCCGGGGTCCGTCGCACGCGACGAGCACACGGTGGTGGGGCGACGGCGGTGCGGTGAGGGCCGAGGCCCACTGCGCGGCGACGACGCCGGCGTCGAGCAGCTCGAGCGCGTCCGCGCCGACCGCCTGGGCGTGGCTCTGCCGCCAGGCGCGCAGCTGGGCGCGGGTGATCGGCGCCTCGTCCGCCGCGGTGGCGGGGCGCACGGAGACGTCGGACGGATCACGGAAGAGGGCCACCGGCGCAGGCTACCCGCCGGGCCGGGCACCGGCCCGGCGGGGCTCACCCGAGTGCCCGCGCGCCGGTCCGTCCGTCCCGGTCAGGCCACCGCGCGCAGCACGGCCGCGACGACGGCGGCGAGCAGCACCACGACGACGAACGGCGCGCGCAGCGCGAGGGCGACCGCTGCGGCGGCGAGCGCCGGGAGCCGCGCGTCGAGCACCACGGTCTGCCCGGTCGTGAAGGACTGCACGCCGACGAGCGCCGCCAGGAGCGCGACCGTGACGAGCGCGGCGATCCGGGCCACGCGGGGCCGGGCCAGCCAGTGCGCGGGCACGCGGTGGCCGAGCAGCTTGGTGGCGAAGGTCACCGCCGCGGCCCCCAGCACGGCGCCCCACAGGGCGCCCGGGCTCACGGTGCCACCAGCCGCGGCCCGGGCTCGCGCCAGCCGACGACGACGGCGACGACGGCCGCGGCGAGGATCGGCAGCCCGGCGGGTACGAGCGGCGTCAGGAGCAGCGCCACCGCGATCGCGCCCGCGGCGACCAGCTGCGCCGTGCGGGCGGCGAGCCGGGGCCACAGCAGCCCGAGGAAGGCCGCCCCCGCGGCGGCGTCCAGGCCCCACCGCGTCGGGTCGCCCAGCGCGTCGCCGACGAGCGCACCGAGCAGCGTGAAGGCGTTCCAGAGCGCGAAGACGCCGAGGCCGGTCCACCAGAAGCCCGCGCGGGCGTCGGCGGGGTCCCCCTGGGCCGTGGCCACGGCGGTCGACTCGTCGATCGTCAGCTGCGCCGCTGCCCAGCCGCGCGGGCCGCGCGCGCCGACCAGCGGTGCCATCGCCACGCCGTACAGCGCGTTGCGCGCGCCGAGCAGCCCGGCGGTCGCGGCGGCCGCGACGCCCGTCCCGCCCGCGCCGATGACGCCGACGAAGGCGAACTGCGACCCGCCGGTGAACATCAGCAGGCTCAGCGCGCAGGCCTGCCACACGCTCAGCCCCGCCGCGACGGCCAGCGCGCCGAACGACACGCCGTACAACCCGGTCGCCGTGGCGACGGACAGCGCCTGGCGTCGCACCGCGCGCCGTCGGTGGACGACGTCGTCCTCGGCGGGCTCCGGGCCCGTCACAGGGCGACGTAGACGCTCTCGAGGTACTCCTCGATGCCCGCCTCCCCGCCCTCGCGGCCGAGCCCGGAGGACTTGACCCCGCCGAACGGCGCGCTGGCGTCGGAGACCATCCCGCGGTTGACCCCGAGCATCCCGGACTCGATCCGCTCGGCGACCCGGAAGACGCGGTCGACGTCGCGCGTGTAGGCGTAGGCGACGAGCCCGAACTCGGTGCTGTTGGCCAGCTCGAGCGCCTCGTCCTCGGTCGAGAACGTCACCACGGGTGCCACCGGGCCGAAGATCTCCTCACGCACGGCTCGCGCCGACGGGTCGACGCCCGTGAGCACGGTGGGGTTGTAGAAGTAGCCGGCGAGCCGGGAGCGGTCTGGTCGGTCCCCGCCCGTGACGACGCGCGCGCCGCCGTCGACGGCCTGGGCCACGACCTCGGCGACGCGGTCCACCGCGCCGGCGTCGATGAGGGGGCCCACGGTGGTACCGGGGGCCGCGCCAGGCCCCACGACCATCGCGGCGAACCGCGCGGCCAGCCCCGTGGCGAACTCCTGCGCCACGGACTCGTGCACGAGGAACCGGTTGGCGGCCACGCACGTCTGGCCGGCGTTGCGCATCTTCGCCGCCACGGCGCCCTCGACGGCGGCCGGGACGTCCGCGTCGGCGAAGACGAGGAACGGTGCGTTGCCGCCCAGCTCCATCGACGTGCGCAGCACGTTCTGGGCAGCCCCCTGCAGCAGCACGCGGCCCACCTCCGTCGAACCGGTGAACGACAGCTTGCGCAGCCGCGGGTCGGCCAGCAGCGGGGACACGAGGCGGCTCGACGACGAGGTCGGGACCACGTTGATGACGCCCGTCGGCAGGCCGCGCCGCTCGAGCTCCGCCCGCACCACCTCGGCGAACAGCGCCGTCGTCAGCGGCGTCAGTCCGGCGGGCTTGACGACGACGGGGCAGCCGGCGGCCAGCGCCGGGGCGATCTTGCGCGTCGCCATCGCGAGCGGGAAGTTCCACGGCGTGACGAGCAGCGCCGGCCCGACGCCGCGGTGCAGCACGATCTGCCGGTTCGCCCCGCTCGGCGCGGTGCGCGTCATCCCGTTGATGCGCACGGCCTGCTCGGAGTACCAGCGCACGTACTCGGCGCCGTAGAGCGTCTCGGCGCGCGACTCGGCCAGCGGCTTGCCACCCTCGGCGGTGATGACCGCCGCGAAGTCCTCGACCCGCGCCACGACCTGCTCGAACACCGCGCGGAGCAGCTCGGCCCGCGCACGCGGCGCCACGGCCTGCCAGACCGGCCACGCCTCGTGCGCCGCGGTGAGCGCGTCCAGCCCGTCCTGGGGCGTGCCGTCGGCGACCTCGACGAGCTGCTCGCCCGTGGCGGGGTCCCGGACCGCGAACCTCGCGCCCCCCGACGCGGGGCGCCACGTGCCGCCGATGAGCAGTCCGGTGGGCAGGTCCGCGGGCAGGTGCGGGGGGACAGCGGAGGGGTGCGTCGTCGCCATGCACGCCAGTATGGCCCGCGCCGCTGCGGCCGTCAGGGGGGCGCCTACGATGGCGCCATGCCCGAGGTCGCCACGCCATACGAAGACCTGCTGCGCCACGTCATGGAGCACGGCACGCCCAAGGCGGACCGGACCGGGACGGGCACGCGCTCGGTGTTCGCCCAGCAGATGCGGTTCGACCTGGCGGCGGGCTTCCCGCTGGTCACCACCAAGCGCGTGCACCTGCGCTCCATCGTCTACGAGCTGCTGTGGTTCCTGCGTGGTGAGTCCAACGTCGCGTGGCTGCGCGAGCACGGCGTGACGATCTGGGACGAGTGGGCGGGGCCGGACGGCGAGCTGGGCCCGGTCTACGGGGTGCAGTGGCGCTCGTGGCCCACGCCCGACGGCGGGCACGTCGACCAGATCACGCAGCTCGTCGAGCGGCTGAGGGCGGACCCCGACTCGCGCCGGCACGTCGTGTCGGCGTGGAACGTCGGCCAGATCGGCGAGATGGCGCTGCCGCCGTGCCACATGTTCTTCCAGTTCTACGTCGCGGACGGCCGGCTGTCGTGCCAGCTCTACCAGCGCTCGGCCGACCTCTTCCTCGGCGTCCCGTTCAACATCGCGTCGTACGCGCTGCTCACCCACATGGTCGCCCAGCAGGTGGGCCTCGACGTGGGGGAGTTCGTCTGGACCGGCGGGGACTGCCACATCTACGACAACCACGTCGAGCAGGTGACCGAGCAGCTGTCCCGCGCGCCCTTCGCCCCGCCGCGGCTCGAGCTGCGCCGCGCGGACTCGATCCTCGACTACACGTTCGAGGACGTCGCGGTGGTGGGCTACCAGCACCACCCGGCGATCAAGGCGCCGGTGGCCGTGTGACCGTCGGCCTCGTCTGGGCGGAGTCTGCCGACGGCGTCATCGGCGTCGACGGCACGCTGCCATGGCACCTGCCGGAGGACCTCGCGCACTTCCGCGCCCTGACCGCCGGTCACCCCGTGGTCATGGGGCACACCACGTGGCGCTCGCTGCCGCCCCGGTTCCGTCCGCTGCCGGGCCGGGAGAACATCGTGCTGAGCCGCAGCGAGGGACTGGCGCTCGACGGCGCGACCGTGGTGCCCGACGTCGCGGCGGCGCTGGCGCTCGTGGCCGGCCGGGCGGCGTGGGTCATCGGCGGGGCGCAGGTCTACGCGGCCTTCCTGCCGGTCGCTGACCGCCTCGAGGTGACGCAGGTCGACGTGGTCGTCGGCCGCGGGACGCCCGCCCCGCTGACGGGAGCAGGCTGGCGTCCGACGGCGCGCGAGCCGGTCCAGGGCTGGGCCGTGGCGGCGAACGGGCTGCGCTACCGGTTCGTCCGCCTGGAGCGCGCACCGCAGGACGACCGGCCCGTGCCGCCCGGCGAACCCTCACCGGTCCGTGACGAGGATGGGACGCCCGCTCCCGGTCCCGGTGGCGAGCGGTAGTTTGTCGGCCATGGTCCCGACCACTCCCGAGCGCCCCTTCGGCGCGCTGCTCACGGCCATGGTCACGCCGATGGCGTCCGACGGCTCGATCGACCTGGCCGCGGCGGTGCGCCTCGCGACCCACCTCGTGGACCACGGGCACGACGGTCTGGTGCTCAACGGCACCACCGGCGAGGCTCCCACGACGCACGCACCGGAGAAGGCCGACCTCATCCGCGCGGTCGTCGAGGCCGTGGGGGACCGCGCCCACGTCGTGGCCGGCGCCGGTTCGAATGACACGGCGCACGCGGCGCGGATGGCCGAGCAGGCCGCCGAGGCCGGCGCCCACGGGCTGCTCGTCGTGACGCCGTACTACTCGCGCCCGTCCCAGGAGGGCGTCTACCGGCACACCGTGACGGTCGCGGACGCCACCGACCTGCCCGTCATGCTCTACGACGTCCCGGGGCGCACCGTGGTGCGGTACTCCCTGGCCACGCTCGAGCGGCTGGCGTCGCACGCGCGGGTCGTGGCGGTCAAGGACGCGACCGGGGACGTGCAGGGTGCGCTGCGGGCCATCGAGCGCACGGGTCTGGCCTGGTACTCGGGCGACGACGGCCTGCTGCTGCCCTTCCTCGCGGTCGGCGCGGTCGGCCTGGTGAGCATGTCCGCGCACCTCGTCGGCGACGAGCTCGCGGCCGTCATCCGCGCGTTCGACGCGGGCGACGTCGCCGCGGCCCGCACGCAGTTCCTCGCGGTCGCGCCGGTCGTGGACCTCATCTGCGGCAGCGGCAACGGGGCGCTGCGGTCCAAGCTGACGCTCACGCTGCTCGGCCTGCTGCCGGGGGCCACGATGCGGCTGCCGCAGGTGGCGCCGGACGAGGCGGAGGTCGCCGAGGTGCGCGCAGCGCTCGTCGCTGCGGGGCTGCTGGCCCGGGCCTGATGTCGCACCCGCACCCCGAGCTGGGGCCGCCGCCGCCGTTGGCGCCGGGCGTGCTGCGGGTGGTCGCCCTCGGCGGGCTGGGCGAGATCGGGCGCAACATGGCCGTGCTGGAGATCGACGGGCGCCTGCTCGTCATCGACTGCGGCGTGCTCTTCCCCGAGGACCACCAGCCCGGCGTCGACCTCATCCTGCCGGACTTCGACCACATCGCCGGGCGGTTGGCCGACGTCGAGGCGCTCGTCCTGACGCACGGCCATGAGGACCACATCGGCGCCGTCCCCTACCTGCTGCGGCTGCGGCCGGACATCCCCGTCATCGGCTCGCGGCTGACGCTCGCCCTCGCCGAGGCCAAGCTGCGCGAGCACAAGATCGAGGCGCTCCTGCTGCCGGTCCGCGAGGGCGAGGTCGAGCGGTTCGGCCCGTTCGAGTGCGAGTTCGTCGCCGTCAACCACTCGATCCCCGACGCGCTGGCGGTCGCGGTGCGGACGGCAGGCGGCACGGTGCTGCACACCGGCGACTTCAAGATGGACCCCCTGCCGCTCGACGGTCGGGTCACGGACCTGCGCGCGTTCGCGCGGCTCGGCGAGGCCGGCGTGGACCTGTTCATGGTCGACTCGACCAACGCCGAGGTCCCCGGGTTCACGATGCACGAGCGCGAGATCGGGCCCGTGCTGGACCGGATCGTCGCCGGTGCGGAGCAGCGCGTCATCGTTGCGTCGTTCGCCTCGCACGTGCACAGGGTCCAGCAGGTGCTCGACGCCGCGCACGCCCACGGCCGCAAGGTGGCGTTCATCGGCCGGTCCATGGTGCGGACCATGGGGGTCGCCGCGCAGATGGGTTACCTCACGGTGCCCGAGGGGATCCTCGTCGACGCGCGCGAGGTCGACGCGCTGCCGCCGCACGAGGTGGTGCTCATGTCCACCGGGTCCCAGGGCGAGCCGATGGCCGCGCTGGCGCGGATGGCCAACCGGGACCACCCCGTGCGCGTGGGACCTGGCGACACCGTCGTGCTCGCGTCCTCGCTCATCCCGGGCAACGAGAACGCCGTCTACCGCGTCATCAACGGGCTCATGCGCCTGGGCGCGTCCGTGGTGCACCAGGGGAACGCGCGCGTGCACGTCTCGGGGCACGCCAGCGCCGGCGAGCTGCTGTACGCCTACACGATCCTGCGGCCGCGCAACGTCATGCCGGTGCACGGCGAGGTGCGCCACCTGGTGGCCAACGGGCTCGTCGCGCAGAGCACGGGGATCGCGGCCGACCACGTCGTCGTCGCGGAGGACGGGCTGGTGGTCGACCTCGTCGACGGCCGCGCACGCATCGTCGGCGCCGTGCCGTGCGGGTACGTCTACGTCGACGGGTCCTCTGTCGGGGCGCTGACCGACGTCGAGCTCAAGGACCGCCGGATCCTCGGCGAGGAGGGCTTCGTCTCGATCTTCGTCGTCGTCGACTCGGCAACCGGCAAGGTCGTCGCGGGGCCCCAGATCTACGCTCGCGGCGTGGCCGAGGACGACGCGACCCTCGCGGCGGTGCGCCCGGAGGTGGTCGAGGCGCTGGAGGCGGCGATCCTCGGCGGGATGGCGGACCCGCAGCAGCTCCAGCAGGTGCTGCGGCGCGTCGTCGGCCGCTGGGTGTCGAACCGCCTGCGCCGCCGCCCGATGATCATCCCGGTCGTCGTCGAGGCGTGAGCCGCAGCGAGGCCGCGGCGGACCCGCCGACGATGAGCGCCGTCGCGAGCAGCACCGACGGGCCGAGCGGCTCGTCGAGGACCACGGCCCCCAGCCCGACGGCGACCAGCGGGTTGAGGTAGGCGACGAGGGTCGAGCGCGGCCCGCCGACCTCCGTGATGAGGCGGAAGAAGAGGATGAACGCCAGCGCCGTGCAGACGAGGCCGAGGCCGGCCAGGGCGGCGATCGCCGCGGGGCCGGGGACCGGGTGCGGTGCCGTGAGCAGCACGACGGGTGCGTACACGGCGGTCGCGATCCCCAGGCACGCGGTGGTGAGCACCGATGCCGGCACGCCCTGCAGCGCCCGCTCCGCCACCACGGGGGCGATCGCGTAGCCCAGCGCCCCGAGCAGCACCTGGGTGACGGGCCACGGGTGGTCGGACGAGACGCCGGTGAGGACCGCGACGCCGCCGAGCGCGACGAGCAGACCGGCCCAGCGCACCCCGGCGACCGGTTGGCGGTCCCCGGCGACCCGGCCGACGACGACGGACAGGATCGGCACCGTGGCGACGAGCAGGCCGGTGGTCGACGAGTGCAGGGTGCGTTCGGCGTCGGAGAAGAGCAGCCACGGTCCGACGATCTCGAGCGCGGCGAAGAGCACGACGGCGCGCCAGCGCCCGCGCAGCGCCCCGAAGCCGGGGCCGCGCAGGGCGAACGGGAGCAGCACGGCGGCGCCCAGCGCGCTGCGGGCCAGGACCACACCTGCGGGGGAGACGTCCGCGACGGCGACCTTGATGAGCAGGTACGGCACGCCCCAGATGACGCCCAGCGCGACGAGCAGCAGCCAGCCGCGCCGGCTCACCGGGGGCGCCGGGTGCTCGGACCCGCCGGGGTGCTCTCCACGCGGGTGAGCCTCGCACACCGCACCGACGCACCGCACCGACCTCCCGCGCCCGCGCCGCGCCTGCCGGGCCGCCGCGGGGGTGGCAGGTACCGTGGACGGATGGCCTCCAGGACCTCCGCCCCGCGCACCCCGGCGCCCGCGCGCTCGGGCGCGGCGAAGGCCCCTGCCCAGCGCTCGACGGCCACCCCGCGCTCTGGCGGTGCTCGCAGCCCGCGTGGTGGCGCCGCACCCGTACCGCGCCGCAGCCCCTGGCCCGTCCGGGCCGTCCGGGGCACGTGGATGGGCGCCGCGCACCTCGTCGGCGGGGCCGGCCGCAGGATCGGTCGCGGCGCGCGCGACCTGGACCCGGCGCACCGCCGGGACGGTGCGGCGTTCACCCTCCTCGGGCTCGCCGTCGTCGTCGCCGCCCGCGAGTGGTGGGGGCTGTCCGGCACGGCAGGCACCGTCATCCACCAGGTCGTCGCCGGCACCTTCGGTCTCGTCGGGGTCGCGGTCCCGCTGCTCCTGCTCGCCGTCGCCGTCCGCCTCATGCGCCACCCCGACAAGGTCGAGGCCAACGGCCGGATGGGGATCGGCATGAGCACGCTCGTGCTCACCGCGTGCGGCATGGCCCACCTGGCGAACGGTGGTCCCAACCTCGACGCCGGCGTCGCCGCGCTGCACCCCGCCGGTGGCGTGCTCGGCTATCTCGTCGCCGAGCCGCTGCAGAGCCTGCTCACGACACCGGTCGCGTGGGTGCTCCTGGTGCTCCTCGGCCTCTTCGGGCTCCTGGTGCTCACCGCCACCCCGGTCCATCTCATCGTCCCGCGCGCGCGCCACGCGTACGGCTGGCTCACGGGGTCGCGGCGCGGCGAGCCCGCGGCCGAGCCGTCCCTCGCCGACCTGCCGACGCTCGCAGAGCAGCAGACCGCCGCCGGGCGCAGGGGCCTCCTCGGTCGCCGGCCCCGTGCTCGTGCGACCGACGCGGGCAGCCCCACGGAGCCGGGTGCGCCCACCGGGGACGAGGCGTTCGAGCGCGCGGCGATCGCCGAGCGGCCCGGGCACGCGGAGCTCGCCCCGTCCGCAAGGGTCACCGAGGTCGTCGACCACGACCACGCGGCAGACGACGTCGAGACGACCGTCGTGGCGGCCGACCGCACGCTGACGGCACCGCCAACGGCCGGGGTGCCGCGCGGCGAGCAGCCGATGCTCGACGGCGACACGATCTACACGCTGCCGCCCGACGACACGCTGGCCAAGGGCATGCCCCACAAGGTGCGCTCCGCCGCCAACGACCGCGTCGTCGAGGCGCTCACCGAGGTGCTGGACCAGTTCGAGGTGGACGCCCAGGTGACGGGCTTCAGCCGCGGGCCGACGGTGACGCGGTACGAGGTCGAGCTCGGACCCGGCGTCAAGGTCGAGCGGGTCACCGCGCTGAGCCGCAACATCTCCTACGCGGTGGCCAGCGCCGACGTGCGGATCCTGTCGCCGATCCCCGGCAAGTCGGCGATCGGCATCGAGATCCCCAACGCGGACCGGGAGACCGTCTCGCTCGGCGACGTGCTGCGCTCCTCGGCGGCGCGGCGCAGC
>NZ_DAORSQ010000025.1:0-27219 GCF_035443605.1 Actinotalea sp.
ACCTTGGGGTCCGCGGCCGCCTGGGCGAGGAAGGCCTGGACGGAGGTGGCGAACGAGTCGTACGGGTGGTGCAGCAGGATGTCGCGGCGCCGGATGGCCGCGAAGATGTCCGTCGGCGTGGCGCTCTCCACCTCCGCGAGGTGCCGGTGGGTGCCACCGACGAACCGGCCGAAGTGCAGGTCGGCCCGGTCGAGGTCCGCGATGAGGTTGAGGCCCGTGAGGTCCAGCGGAGCCGGCAGCTCGTAGACCTCCGACTCGGTGACGCCGAGCTCGCGGACCAGCAGCTGGCGGATCCGCGGGGCGATGTCCTGGGCGACCTCGAGGCGCACGGGCGGGCCGAACCGGCGGCGCAGGAGCTCCTTCTCCATCGCCTGGAGGATGTTCTCAGCGTCGTCCTCCTCGACCTCGACGTCCTCGTTGCGCGTGACGCGGAAGGTGTGGTGCTCGCTGACCTCCATCCCGGGGAAGAGGTAGTCGAGGTGCACGGCGATGACGTCCTCGAGCGGGACGAAGGACGTCGGCCCGCGCTCGGGGGCCGCGGTGTGGGTGCTGGGGGCCGAGGGGCGGCCGCGCGCGTCGACGGCGATGAAGCGGGGGAGCAGGGGGGGCACCTTGACGCGGGCGAAGTGCTCCTTGCCCGTGGTGGGGTTGACCACGACGACGGCGAGGTTGAGCGACAGGCCGGAGATGTACGGGAACGGGTGCGCGGGGTCCACGGCGAGCGGGGTCAGGACGGGGTAGATCTGGCGGCGGAAGTACTTGCGCAGCCGCTCCTGCTCGGCCTCGCCGAGCTCGTCCCAGTGCACCAGGGTGATGCCCTCGGTCGCCAGGGCGGGCTGGACCTGGTCGATGAACACCCGCGAGTGACGGGCCATGAGCTCCTGCGCGCGCGCGTCGATCGCCTCGAGGACGCGGCGAGGGCTCAGGCCGGAGGCCGCCGTGACGGCCATGCCGGTGGCGATCCGGCGCTTGAGGCCGGCGACCCGGACCATGAAGAACTCGTCGAGGTTGGACGCGAAGATCGCCAGGAAGCGGACGCGCTCCAGGAGCGGCAGGTCGACGTCCTCGGCGAGCTCGAGGACGCGCTCGTTGAACGCGAGCCAGGAGAGCTCGCGGTCGCCGAAGCGGTCCTCTGGCAGGGGGAGTGCGGCGAGCTCCGCGGCGGCTCGTGCGACGGGGTCGGCGTCGGCGGGTGCCGCGAGGGGCGCGGGGGATGCCGTGGTGGGGGCGGGGGACGCGGCGTCGGCGGTCCCGGCGAACCCGTCCGCGATCCCGCCCAGCTCGTCCGCGATCCCGCCCAGCTCGTCGGCGAGCGCGAGGTCCTCCGCGGTGGTCGCGGCATCCTCGAGGAGCGTGGCGGCGGCCTCGATCGCGGCAGCGGAGGGCGCCTCCGAGGACTGTTCCACGGTGGTGTCGGCCTCGGCGTGCGCTGTCGGGGGCGCGGCGGGGGGCGCTGCTGGGGACGCTGTGCCGGCCGTGGAGGTCCGCGCCCGTGCGGCCGCGCGCGAGCCGGCCGCGGTGGGGGTCCGTCGGCGGGCTGCCGGGCGGGTGCTCGCCGGGGCCGCCACGTCGGAGGCGTGGCCGGTGCCCGTGGGGTCGACGGTCGCGGGGTCGAGGTCGGCGGCAGGGGTGCCGGCGTCGGTGCTCATGGAGGCATCGTTGCATCCCCGGGTGAACTTGGGCGCGCGTCAGCCGTACTGCGCGTCGACCCGGTCCGGGGTGAAGCCGGCGGCGGTGTAGGTGCGCACGGCGGCGTGGTTGTCCGCCTCGGTGAAGAGCACGGCGCGCCGCAGCCCGCGCGCGGCCATGCGGTCGAGCGCGACCGCGGTCAATGCCCGCCCGAGCCCGCGCCCCTGGGCGTCCGGTGCGACGGCCAGGACGTAGATCTCACCCTCGTCCGATCCCGGCTCGACCTTGAGCCACACCGAGCCGACGAGCGCGCCGCCCTGCTCGGCGAGCAGCAGGTCGTCCGCATCGAACCAGGGCTCGTCCCATCGGGCGTGCAGATCCGCCCAGGTCATCCGGCCCTGCTCCGGGTGGTGCGCGAAGGCCGCGGCGTTGAGGCCGAGCCATGCGGCGGCATCGACGTCCGTCTGCGTGGTGCTCGAGGTCTCGGCAGCTGCTGTCGAGACCTCCGAGGGATCGGTCGGACCTGGGGGTGCTCCCACGGTGGGGAGTGCTGGACCTGGGGGTGCTCCCACGGTGGGGAGTGCTGGACCCGGTGCCGCCCCCAGGGCTCGGAGGCTGACCCGGTCCGGCAGGTGATCGGGCGCCGCCGGCACGGGGCTCGAGGCCGTGACGTCCCTGGACATCCGCCACAGCTCGCGGACGGGGGCCAGGCCGGCGGACCGCGCGAGTGCCACGGCGGCGGGCAGGTTGCCGTGCGCCCAGATCGCCAGCGCGGGGGGCTCGTCCCCCGCCTCATTCCCGGGCAGAACGATCGAACGCAGCCCCGCGACGAGCAGGTGTCCCACGCCGAGGTTCCGTGCATCGGGGTGCACGACGAGCTCGGCGCCACCCGTCCCGGCGCGGTCGTCCAGCTGGGCGTACCCGATGAGGTCCTCGGGGCTCGACGCGAGCGCTCCGAGGGGATCCGGCTGCGTGGGCTGCGTGGGCGCCGTGCGTCGGGTGGACTCGGTGTGGCCCGGAGGCTCCGGGACGTCCGACGTGCTGCGCGTCTCCGCGTCCGATCGTCCGTGCACGGCCAGCAGGTGGAGCACCGGGGCGGCGTCCGCGAGGTGGAGCAGCGGCTGCTCGCCGAGCGCCTCGACGCCGTCGTGCGCCTGGGCGGCCGCCGAGATCTCCCGGACCCGTAGCTGGACGGCGGGCGGCAGGGCGCCGCGATGACGATGCAGGGTCAGGGGCACGGGGCCATCTCACCACGCTCGCGTCAGGGGGGCATGGCAGTGCAGCGCGTGGCCGTTGCCCGGGGTACGGAACCGTCGGGCGGGCCGCTCGGAGGGTGCGCCGGACAGCTCAGAACGGTGGCGGCCCCGCGGGCCCGGGCCCGGGATCGTGCACGGACCCGGACCCGGACCCGGACCCGGACCCCGACCCGTGCCCGGGCCTGTGCCCAGGCCCGTGCATCGGCTCGCGGCTGGGGTCGCGGCTGGGGTCGCATGACGCATCGCCGGTCGCTGGAGGATCCGGCGGGTCGACGGGCCTGTGCCTCGCGTGGCCGACTCCCTCGTCCGCGTCGACCGACGGTCGGGACGGGCGAGGCGGCGCGGACCAGTGCTCCGGGTCCGCCGGGACGGGGTCGCGCGTGTAGGTGTGGCCGGTCGGGGAGACCCAGGTGGTCACGCCCGTCGCGGCGTCCCGTGTCGGCCGCCAGGTCCCCACGGTCTTGAGGCGGTGGTGATGGCGGCACAGGGCGTGGAGGTTCTCGGCCGTGGTCTGCTCGGCGCCGGAGCCGTGGTCGAACGCGTCGATGTGGTCAAGGTCGCAGCGCACGGCCGGGATGCGGCAGCCGGGGAAGGTGCAGGTGACGTCCCGATCGACGACGAGGGCGGCGAGGGCCGGGCTCGGCCGGTAGGTGCGCGTACCCCGTGCTGTGACGGCGCCGGTGGACGGGTCGGTCAGCAGGGCGCGCCACGTCGCCTGCGGGAGCAGGTCCGCGACCGCGGCGAGCGGCACGGGGCCGTAGCCCGCGAGGTCCGCGACGGCGGCGAGCGGGGCGGGACCGGGACCGCGGGCCGCTGGCGAACCTGCCGAACCCGCGGGCCCGTTGCCATCCGCGCCGGCCGGGTGACCCGGACGCCCGGCGACGACGGCCGTGGCCAGCGCTGCGTTGAGGGTCAGGTGCAGGTGGGGCCGGCGGTGCTGGCTGGTCGGCAGCGGCCGGCCGTCGGGCGCCAGCCCGCTGTCGAGGACCCTGCGGCACAGGTCTGTCAGGGCGTCGGCGCGGCGCTCGTCGGCCGTGCGGGCGTCCTCGGGGGCGGCCGCTGCCGCGAGCGCATCGAGCGAGCCCAGGACCGTCGCGGCGTCGGGGGCAGGCAGGAGGGCGTGGATCCACGCCATGGCATCGGGCGCCGGCACCATCCGCACGCATCTCTCCCGACGGGCGGCCTCGTGCCGCGCCGCGCTCGCCGCGGGGTCGAGGGTCGCCTCCGCGCGCCGGACGGCCAGCCGCAGCTGTGGGGCGGAGAGTCGGTCCGCATCGGGCAGCACCGCCTCGTGGATCGCCGCCGCGTGGTGGTCGGGCAGGTGCTCGGTCTCGACCAGGAGCACGCGCGCCTTGCGGACGTCGAGCAGGCCCGTGCCCAGGGCGTCGTGCACCGCGGGGAAGGCCTCGAGGCCCGCCGCGAGCGTCACGAGGTCCTGGCCGACGCGACGCGAGGCGCCCAGCCGCACGGCGACGTCGTCGGCCACGTGCTCGACCGCATCTCCGCTCGACCGACGGGACATCTCCCGGACGGCCAGCGCCTGCCGGGCGGCCACCCACGCGACGACCCGCTCCCAGGCCGCGACGACCTCGAGCAGAGTCGGGTCGTCGAGGTCGGCCGGTTCGAGGGCCTCGAGGTGCTCGACCAGCCGAGGCGCAGGGACGGCACCCTCGAGGCGGGCCGCGACGGGGTGGCGATCGGCCCAGCTGCGCGGCGCGGGGACGGACGGCATCGCAGCCGCTGACGTACCCGCTGGTGTGCTCATCGACCCTCCCGGCCTCGAACGTCTGTTCGAAGTCTAGGCCGAGCCGCCGACACGCGCCTCGGGGTGCCGCGGGGCTGTGGACGGGCCAGCCGACCGGCCTTGCCCGCAGGGTCCCGCGACCGCTCCGCACCACCGGCGGGCTGCCCGCGGGCTGCCCGCCGCTCGACCCGCCGCTCGACCCGCCGCTCGACCCGCCGCCCGACCCGCCGCCCGACCCGCCGCCCACCACCTGCCCCGCACGCAGCCCGAAAGCGGGCCCCCGCCCTCAGCCCCGACCTCAGGCCCCCGTGCGCCCGTCCAGCCCCTGCGCGATGAGCCCCATCACCGACGAGTCGGCCAGGGTCGTCACGTCGCCCACCGTCCGGTGCTCGGCGACGTCCCGCAGCAGCCGGCGCATGATCTTGCCGGACCGCGTCTTGGGCAGCTCCGCCACCACGAGGATGGTCCGCGGCTTGGCGATCGGCCCGATCTCGTGCGCGACGTGCGCGCGCAGCAGGGCGGCGACATCGGCGCCCTCCCCGACCTCGTCCACGCGGTCGCGGTACTCGGCCCTCAGGATGACGAACGCCACGACCGCCTGCCCCGTGGTGGCGTCGCTCGCGCCGACGACGGCGGCCTCCGCGACCATCGGGTGCGAGACGAGCGCCGACTCGATCTCCGCCGTCGACAGCCGGTGGCCGGAGATGTTCATGACGTCGTCCACGCGCCCGAGCAGCCAGATGTCGCCGTCGGCGTCCTTCTTGGCGCCGTCCCCCGCGAAGTAGATCCCGCGGAACCGCGACCAGTAGGTGTCCTCGAACCGCTGCCGGTCGCCCCACAGCCCGCGCAGCATCGCCGGCCACGGCTCGGTCAGCACGAGGTAGCCGCCCGCGCCGTTCGGCACGGGGTCGCCCATCTCGTCGACCACGTCCGCCGCGATGCCGGGCAGCGCCACCTGCGCCGAGCCGGGCTTGGCCGTCGTGACCCCCGGGAGCGGGGAGATCATGATCGCGCCGGTCTCCGTCTGCCACCACGTGTCGACCACGGGTGTGCGGTCCCCGCCGATGACGCGGCGGTACCAGGTCCACGCCTCGGGGTTGATCGGCTCGCCGACGGAGCCCAGCAGGCGCAGCGACGTCAGGTCGAAGCCGGCCGGGACCTGCTCGCCCCACTTCATGCAGGTGCGGATCGCGGTGGGCGCCGTGTAGAGGATCGTCACGCCGTGCTTGGCGACGATCTCCCACCAGCGGCCCTGGTGGGGGGTGTCGGGCGTCCCCTCGTAGATGACCTGCGTCGCGCCGTTGACCAGGGGGCCGTAGACGACGTAGGAGTGCCCGGTCACCCAGCCGACGTCGGCCGTGCACCAGTAGACGTCGGTCTCGGGCTTGAGGTCGAAGACGTTGAGGTGCGTCCACGCCACCTGGGTGAGGTACCCACCGGTGGTGTGCACGATGCCCTTGGGCTTCCCCGTGGTCCCCGAGGTGTAGAGGATGAACAACGGGTGCTCGGCCTCGACCTGCACGGGCTCGTGCACGTCCGGCGCGGCCGCGAGCGCCTCGTGCCACCACACGTCGCGACCCGGCACCCACGCGACGTCCTGCCCCGTGCGGCGCACCACGAGGACGTGCCGCACGCTCGTGGCGGGCGTCCCGTCGAGGGGGCCGAGTGCGTCCACCGCGCCGCCGAGGGCCTCGTCGACCGCGGGCTTGAGGGCCGACGCCGCACCGCGGCGGTACCCGCCGTCGGCCGTGATGACCAGCACGGCGTCTGCGTCGTCGATCCGTGAGCGCAGCGCCTCGGCGGAGAAGCCGCCGAAGACCACCGAGTGCACCGCGCCGATCCGGGCGCACGCGAGCATCGCGACGACGGCCTCGGGGATCATCGGCAGGTAGATCGCCACGCGGTCACCGGTGCTCACGCCGAGGCCGGTCAGCACGTTCGCGGCGCGCGAGACCTCGCGCTGGAGCTCGGCGTAGCTGAGCGTGCGCGTGTCGCCCGGTTCGCCCTCGAAGATTAGCGCGGTGCGCTCACCCCGACCTGCCTCGACGTGCCGGTCGACGGCGTTGTAGCAGGCGTTGAGGCGACCGTCGGCGAACCAGCGCGCGACGGGGGCGCCCGACCAGTCGAGGACCTCGGTGAACGGCGTGCCCCACGTGAGCACCTCGCGCGCGGCGTCGGCCCAGAACCCCAGCCGATCGGCCGCGGCCCACGGGTAGAGCTCGGCGTGGGCGTTCGCCTGGGCCGTGAACGCCGCGCTGGGCGCGAAGCGTCGGTCCTCCGTCATGAGGTTGTCCAGGGTGGCTCCCTGAGCGGAGTCGTCGTCCACAGGTCCTCCGGGCGCAGCGTCGTCGGTGCGAGGGCGGCGCGAGGCCGCGTCCTCGGATCCTAGACGTCCGCGCCCCACCGCGGGACGTTCGTCCCTTGCCCGACGTCAGCTCTTGGCTGAGGCCTGGCTCGCCCCGGTGCGGTCGGACCGTGCCACGTCGATCCGCGCCGCCTCGAGGCGCGCCGCCTGGGCCAGGGCGACGCCCTCGGCCCAGCGACGGCCGCGGCGTCGGGCACGCGCCGCGGCGAGCCCGGCCGCGACGAGCAGGACGCCCGTGACGAGCAGCTGACCGGTGACCGCGCTCGCGGTGAGCTGGTCGACGGCGGCGGGCACGGACTGGTCGCCCGCGATCGACTCGAGCGCGTCCGCCATGAACCACGGCACGGCGAGGTAGGCGGTGCCGAGCCCGACGCCCCACAGCGTGCCGCCCGTGATCGGCACCGCGGGGGACCACATGCCCAGCAGCACGACGGCGCCCAGCACGACGGCGCCGGAGACCAGCAGGCTCAGGCCGAGCACGTCGGTGGTGTCACCGGCGTCGACGGCGTCCGACAGGCGCGCCGTGCCGATCCCGGCGAGCAGCAGCCCGACGGGCGTGAGGACCAGGCCGAGCAGCACGCCGAGCAGGTGCCGGCCGAAACCGGGCTTGGCCGGCGGCTCGGGGAGCAGGTCGAGCGAGGACTCGGGCTGCGGCGCGGGCGCTGCGGGCGCGGCGGGGGCTGCGGGCGCGGCAGGGGTGGGCTGGGCGGCGAGGGCTGCCGGGACCGCGGCGATGACCGGTGCGGCGACGGGTGCGACCGGAGGCTCGACGGGAGCTGGCGGGGCCGGCGGCGTCGGAGGGTCGATGAGCCCCGCGGCGATCGCCGCGGCGGCCTCGGGTGAGGCGGAGCTGGGCGGGTACGGGCGCGGCGCGGCGCGACGGCCCGACGGCGGCGTGCTGGTGTCGACGGGTGCGGGTGCGGGTGCGGGTGCGGGTGAGGGCTCGGGTGCGGGTGAGGGCTCGGGTGCGGGCACGGGCTCGGGCTCGGGCTCGGCCTCGGGCTCGGGCACGTCGACGGGCTCGACGGCGGCCTCGACCGCTGACTCCTCGGCCGGCACGTCTGTCGCCTCGACGGCTGCGACCTCCGCCGCGTCGACCCCGTCCGTCCGCGCCGCGTCGCCGTCCGCGGGTGGCTCGCCCTCGCCCGTCGCCTCGGCCGTTGCCTCCGCCTCGCCGGTCGTCGGCCCGGTGGCCTCGGCCTCGGCGTCGACTGCCTCGGCCGGCTCGACCGGTTCCGTCCCGGGGACCTCCCCCTCGACGACGACGGCGTTCTCGGCCGCCTCCGGCTCGACGTTCTGATCCTCGGGATCGCGTGGCGTGGGCATGGTCGCTCCTGTCGCTGGGGCGTCGACGTTCTGCTGCCAACGTAGTCCCGGGCCCCCCGCCGGGGCACCCGCCCGCGCCGCGGCTCGGTCGATGATCGACTCGCGCGCGGACCAAGGTCCCCCGGCTCAGGGGGTGTCGGAGGTCAGAATGTGATCTCCGACACGGCCACCTGGGCCCCACCGTGGAAGGTCTGACCCCCCCCATGAGCATTCTCGACCGGCGCCACACGATCGCGCCCCCTGGTTACAACCGGTGGCTCGTGCCGCCGGCAGCGCTCGCCGTCCACCTGTCCATCGGGCAGGTGTACTCGTTCTCCGTCCTCAAGGACCCGCTGATCCAGAAGTTCTTCCCCGAGACCGGGGTCGGCACCCCGATCGCCATCATCTTCTCCATCGCCATCGTCATGCTCGGCCTCTCGGCCGCGTTCGGCGGCGTGTGGATGGAGCGCAACGGGCCGCGCAAGGCCATGGTGCTCTCCACGGTGTTCTGGGTCACCGGCTTCCTCGTCGCCGCCCTGGGCGTGCAGACCAGCCAGCTGTGGCTCGTCTACCTGGGCTACGGCGTCATCGGCGGCATGGGCCTCGGCATCGGCTACATCTCGCCGGTCTCGACCCTCATCAAGTGGTTCCCGGACCGCCCGGGCCTCGCGACGGGCCTGGCCATCATGGGCTTCGGTGGTGGCGCGCTCGTCGCGGCGCCGCTCACGCAGCGCTTCCTCGACGCCTACTCGGCCGACCCGGCCGTGTCGAAGGTCGACGGCCTGGTCCCGACCCTGCTGACCCTTGCCGCGATCTACGCGGTCCTCATGTCCGCCGGCGCCGCGCTCATCCGCCTGCCCTCCCCGGGCTGGAAGCCGGAGGGCTGGGTGCCGTCGATCAAGAAGGGCGCCCTGCAGACCCACGCCGACGTCCGCGTCCGCAACGCCGTCCGCACGCCGTCGTTCTACCTGCTGTGGATCGTGCTGTTCGTCAACGTGACCGCCGGCATCGGCATCCTCGAGGACGCCAAGCCGATGATCATGGACTTCTTCCCGAACAACGTCACGGAGGCCGCGGCCACCGGCTTCGTCGGCCTGCTGTCGCTCGCCAACATGAGCGGTCGGTTCGGCTGGTCAACGCTCTCGGACAACCTCGGCCGCAAGCGGACGTACATCATGTACCTGGGCGTCGGTGCGGCGCTCTACACGGTGCTCGCGATGTTCGGCGACACCTCCACGGCGCTGTTCGTCGTCGTCGCGTTCGTCATCGTCTCGTTCTACGGCGGCGGCTTCGCGACCATCCCGGCCTACCTCAAGGACCTCTTCGGCAAGCTCGAGGTCGGGGCCATCCACGGCCGCCTGCTCACCGCGTGGTCGGCCGCCGGCATCGCGGGACCGCTCATCGTCAACACCATCGTCGACGGCCGCCGCGAGGCGGGCTTCGAGGGGTCGGAGCTCTACCTGCCGTCCATGACGGTCATGGCCGTCCTGCTCGTCGTCGGCTTCGTGGCCAACCTCCTGGTCCACGCGGTGGACGAGAAGCACCACGAGCCGGTCGTCCACGCGGACCCGGCCCCCGACCAGCCCGTCATCACCGTGAAGGAGGCCTGAGATGGCCACGTTCGGCACCCCGGAGCGCGACGACGTCGCCTCGACGCCCGCCCCCACGGGCCACGGCAACCCGCTGACCGTCCCGGCGGCCATCACCCTGTGGGCCGTCGTCGGCGGCCTGCTCGGCTACGGCATCCTGCAGACGATCATCAAGGCGTCGGCGCTCTTCACCGGCTGACCCGCGCGACCTCGACGGCCCCGCCCCCGGCTCGCCCCGGGGTGCGGGGCCGTCGTCGTCCGGGGTCCCCGAGGCGCGCGGTGGGCGGGGCGGGCCGCGGCGGCCGTGGTCCGGGCGCCCGGTGCGGTCCACGAGAATGGACCGGTGACCTCACCCCGCCTGCTCGAGCCCTTCACCCTGCGCGGCGCCACGGCGCGCAACCGCGTCTGGCTCGCCCCGATGTGCCAGTACCGGGCCACCGACGGGCTGCCGAACGACTGGCACCTCGTGCACCTCGGCGCCCGCGCGCACGGCGGCTTCGGGCTGATCGTCGCCGAGGCCACGGCCGTGGTGCCGCACGGCCGGATCACGCCGCAGGACGTCGGCCTGTGGGACGACGCCCAGGTGGCGGCGTGGGAGCGCGTGCTCGCCCCGGTGCACGACGCCGGCGCGCTGGCGGCCGTCCAGCTGGCGCACGCTGGGCGCAAGGCCTCGACCTACCGGCCGTGGGCTGCCGAGCGGGGCTCGGTGCCCGTCGCCGAGGGCGGCTGGCCGACGCTCGCGCCGTCGTCGGTCGCCTTCCCCGGCTACGGGGTGCCGGACGAGATGACCCCAGCGCAGGTGGGGGACGTCGTCCAGCAGTTCGCCGACGCGGCCGGGCGCGCGCACCGGGCCGGGTTCGACGCGGTCGAGGTGCACGCTGCCCACGGCTACCTGCTGCACCAGTTCCTCTCCCCGCTGACCAACCACCGCACGGACGGCTACGGGGGCTCGCCCGAGGCACGCGCGCGGCTGCTGCGCGAGGTCGTCGCCGCCGTGCGGGCGGCGTGGCCGGACGACAAGCCGCTGCTCGTGCGCGTGTCCGCGACGGACTGGGCCGACGGCGGTCTCGAGGTGGACGACGTCGCCGCGGTGGCCGCGTCGCTCGCGCCGCTCGGCGTGGACCTCGTGGACGTCTCCAGCGGCGGCAACGTGCCCGCGGCCTACGCGACCGGTCCGGGATACCAGGTGCCGTTCGCCCGGCGTGTGCGCGAGGTCAGCGGGCTGCCCGTGTCGGCCGTGGGGATGATCACCGACGGTGCGCAGGCCGAGCAGGTGCTCGTCGACGGTGCGGCCGACGTCGTCATGATCGGGCGACCCGCGCTGCGCGACCCGATGTGGCCGCTGCGTGCCGCCCACGAGCTCGGGGTGCCGGTCGCCGCCGAGGGTGGCGCGCCGTGGCCCGCGTCCTACCTGCGGGGCACCTGGGGCTGAGGCCGGTCGGCCACCCGGGAACGCGGAACATCCGGCGCGGAACCCGTTCCGGGAGCTCCGCGGTGGCGGTCCGGCGGTGGCGGCGGGCCCGGCCGGTCAGATCGACCAGTCGGCGGCCGGCGCCGCGTCCCCGAGGGCGTCGAAGCCCGCGCCCATCGAGGCGCCCGACCCGCCGAGGTCGTGCCGCCGTGGCTGCCCGGCCCGTGCGGCCTTCTCGACGGCGGCGGCGACGCGGCTGGTCACGTCGGGGTGGAAGACGCTCGGCACGATGTAGGTGGGGTTGAGCTCGTCCGGGCTCACCACGGCCGCCAGGGCTCGTGCCGCGGCGAGCAGCAGGTCGTCGGTGACGCGGTGCGACTGGGCGTCGAGCAGCCCGCGGAACACCCCGGGGAACGCCAGCACGTTGTTGATCTGGTTGGCGAAGTCCGAGCGGCCCGTGCCGACGATCGCGGCGTGCTGCGCGGCGTCGTCCGCGTCGACCTCCGGGCGCGGGTTGGCCATCGCGAAGACGATCGAGTCGGGGGCCATCGTGGCGATGTCGTCCCCGGTGAGGATGTCGGGCGCCGACAGGCCGATGAAGACGTCCGCGCCGGCCAGCGCACCCACCAGCGTCCCGGTGACCCCGCGGGGGTTGGTGTGCTCGGCCGTCCAGCGCAGGGACGCGTGCAGGCCGGGCCGTTCGGGGTGCACCACACCCTCGATGTCGCACACGACGACGTCCCTGGCGCCGGCGGCGAGCAGCAGCTTGAGCACGGCGGTACCCGCTGCCCCGGCGCCGGACATGACGATCCGCACGGCCTCGATCCGCTTGCCGACCACCGTGAGCGCGTTCGTCAGCGCCGCCAGCGCCACGATCGCGGTGCCGTGCTGGTCGTCGTGGAACACCGGGATGTCCAACCGCTCGCGCAGCCGGGCCTCGATCTCGAAGCAGCGCGGCGCCGAGATGTCCTCGAGGTTGATCCCGGCGAACACCGGCGCGATGGCGCACACCGTCTCGACGATCTGGTCGACGTCGGTGGTGTCCAGCGCGATGGGGAAGGCGTCGATGTCCGCGAACCGCTTGAACAGCGCCGCCTTGCCCTCCATGACCGGCAGCGCGGCCAGCGGCCCGATGTCGCCCAGTCCCAGGACGGCCGTCCCGTCGGTCACCACGGCGATGGTGTTGCGCTTGATGGTGAGGTTGCGCGCGTCCTCCGGCCGGGCAGCGATGGCCTCGCAGACCCGGGCGACCCCTGGCGTGTAGACCATCGACAGGTCGTCGCGGTTGCGGATGGGCACCTTGGACTCGATGGACAGCTTGCCGCCCAGGTGGAGCAGGAAGGTGCGGTCGCTGACCCGGTCGACGGTGACGCCCGCGAGCGCGCGCAGCGCGGTGACGATCTGCCCCGCGTGCTCCTCGCCGAGGGTCGCGCACGTGACGTCGACCCCGATCCGCTCGTGGCCGGACGACGTGACGTCCAGCGCCGTGACGATCCCGCCGGCGTGCTCGATCGCGGCGGTGAGCTCGCTGACGGCCGTCGGGCGGGCCCTGACCTCCAGGCGGACGGTGATGGACGAGGAGACGCTCGGGGCTGCGGCCATGGCGCCATGGTGGCACGCGCCGTGCGGCGCAGGCGGGGGAGCCGGTCGTGCCCGGGGGCGCCCGGGACGGACGGGTCACGCCGTCGGCGGCGGTGCCTCCGCCGGTGCCGACCTAGGGTGGTGCGGTGCCGACCCACCCCCTCGAACCGCTGCTCGCGCTCGACGGCGTCGCGGCGGCCGTCGACGAGGCCCGCCAGGCCTGCGAGACCCTGCGCTGGCACCGCGCGCTGCGCCGCCAGTGGGGCGTCGCGCGCATCGAGGCCGGGGTGCGCGCCGCGTGGGCTGGCGCCGAGGTCGACGGGCTGCGCGTCCCGCTCGACCTCGTGCGGGACGTGGCGCGCGGGGCGGTGGCGCCGCCCGCAGGGCCCGACGGCGACGCGCTCGCCGGCGCCGTGCGCGTCCAGGCCGCCGTCGAGCAGCGGATGGCCGCGCCGGGGGCGCCGCACGCGGACCGCACCCCGGCCGGACAGCTCCTGGCCCACCTGCATGCCGCCGTCGTCGCCGACGACGCCGCGGGCCGGCTGCGCGCCGAGGAGCCACCTGCTGACCTGCGCGGCCTGGGCGCGGCCCCCACGGGGCCGGAGCTCGCCGGCCGCGTCGCGGCGCTGACCGAGCTGATGGGCGGCCGGCTGCCGGCGCACGTCCCGGCCCTGCTGCTCGTCGCCGTCGTGCACGGCGAGCTCGTGACACTGCGTCCGTTCACGCGGGGCAACGGTGCCGTGGCGCGGGCCATGACGCGGCACCTGCTGACGGCCGGCGGCGTGGACCCGGTGGGCGTCGTCGTGCCCGAGGTGCGGTGGGCCGCCGAGCCGACCGTGTACCTGTCCGCTGCCGCGCGCTACGCGACCGGCACCCCCGAGGGGGTGGGCCACTGGTTGCGCTACTGCGCGGCGTCGGTGGTCTCGGGCGCTGCGCAGGGCACGACCGTCGCCGACGCGGTCCTCGCGGGGCGGCTCGGCGCCTGACGCCGGCGCGCCGGGGACGGTGGCGGGGGCCGGAAGGGGCGGGCGCGCAGCGACGGCGCCCCCGGAGGGACGCCGTCGTCAACAGCACGGATGGCGAGATATCAGGCGCTTGCATCACCGCCGCAACGGGCAAGCCCGGTCGGCAGGTCCTCTCGCGGACTGGTCGAGCGTGGGTGCTCGTCACCCGCTGTGCTGTTGTAGTTCCTTTGTACGCCTGTCCGGCCTCGGTGGGAAGGGCCTCGCGTCGGGGTGTCGGCCAACCGGGGGAACGGGGCCGTGTCCCTCAGCCCGTCCGGGGTCGGCCGCGTCGTGCGAGGACCAGCACCACGACGGCGACGGCCGCGACCACGGCGAGCGCCGGCACGCTCTGCCGCGCGGGCGGGAACGTCGGTCGCAGCGCGACGGGCCGGACGAAGGTCAGCACGTCCCAGCCGCGTTCCGTCGCCGTGCGTCGCAGGGCGCGGTCGGGGTTGACGACGGCGGCGCTGCCCACGGCCTCGAGCATGGGCACGTCGGTGATGGAGTCCGAGTATGCGTAGCTCGCCGCGAGGTCGTAGCCCTGGGCCTGCGCGAGCTCGCGGACCGCCGAGGCCTTGTGCTCGCCGTAGGCGTAGAACGCGATCTCGCCCGTGTACCGCCCGTCGACGATCTCCATGCGGGTGGCGATGACGTGGTCCGCGCCGAGCAGCGCGGCGATGGGACCGACGACCTCCGAGCCCGAGGCCGAGACCACCACGACGTCTCGTCCGGCGGCGTGGTGCTCGTCGATGAGCGCCATCGCCTCGGCGTAGACCGTGGGTTCGATGTGCCGGTGGAGCGTCTCGTTGACGATCGAGGAGACCTGGGCGACGTCCCAGCCGGTCACCATCGACGACAGGTGCGCGCGCAGGCGCTCGGTCTGGTCCGCGTCCGCGCCGCCGAGCAGGAAGAGGAACTGGGCGTAGGCCGTGCGCAGCACGTCGCGGCGCGTGATGAGCCCGCCGGCGTAGAACGGCCGGGAGAAGGCCGTGGCCGACGACGTCGCGATGATCGTCTTGTCGAGGTCGAAGAAGGCGGCCGCGCGCGCCATGGCCCTGCCCTCCTCGTCCGGATCGTCGTCCGAGGGTAGCGACAGCTGGTGCCGCGGCGCAGGCGGTCGTGGGGTGGCGCCGGGGAAGCGTGGTGTCCACGGGCCGTGCGGTGCTCCTCGGGGCGTCCCGCCGAGCGCGGGGGCGTGGCGGCGTGGGCGGCGTGGGCGGCGTGGTTGTCGGCGCAGCGGCGTGGCCAGGTGGCGTGAGCGGCAACCCGACGCCGTCCACAGGGGCCCGGCGGCGGCGCGAGCTTCCCCAGGCCGGGCGGGCCCGCCTCGTGACGTCGCCCGCGGGCCGGGATGGTCGACAGGTGCACCGGACCCCTTCCTCCCCACCCGCCGCGACCGCGGGCCGGGTGCGGCGCGGCAGACGGGCGCCGGACGGGTGGGTGCGATCTGCCGGTGGGTCGGCCGGCCGGTCGGCCGACCCACCCGGCGCCGAGGTGCTGGTCGTCGTGGGCGCGCGTGGCGGCGTCGGGGCCTCGACGCTCGCCGCCCTCCTTGCCGCCCACCGCGCGCGGGACGGCACGCCGGTCGCGCTCGTGGACCTCGACCACGGCGGCGGTGGCCTCGAGGTGCTGCTCGGGATCGAGGACGAGCCGGGTGCACGCTGGCCGGACCTCGCCGGCGTGCGGGGCGGCCTCGCCGCGGCGGACCTCGACGACGTGCTGCCCTGCTGGCGCGGGGTCGAGGTCCTGGGACCGGACCGGCGGGGCGGCGCACCCGACCCGGCTGCCATGGCCGCGACGTCGGCCGCGCTCGTGGCTCGGTGCGCGACCGTCGTCGTCGACCTGCCGGCCCGTGCGATCCTCACCGACCTCGGAGGTGGTCCCGGTCGAGCGGGTCCGCTGCTCGCGGAGCGCACCGACCTGCTGCTGCTCGCGGGGCAGGACGTGCTCGGCGTGGCCGGTGCGCTCGCCCTGCGCGGTGCGCTCGACGACGGTCCGGCGCAGCTGGTGCTGCGGCGCCGTCGCGGTGCGCGGGTGGCGCCGCTCGAGGCCGCCCACCTCGTGGACCTGCCGCTGGTCGGTCTGCTGCCCACCGACCGGCGCCTGGCCGACGCCACCGAGCGCGGTCTCGGCCCGGTGGTCGGGCGCCGTGCGCCGCTGTCGCGGGCCGTCGCGCGCATCGCGCGGGGCTGCGGCGATGGCTGAGCCCGCCCGGATCCCCGACGGGCTGCTCGCCCGGGTGCGACAGCGGGTCGCCGGCCAGGGCACCATGCCCGGCGTGGCCGAGCTCGGCGCGCTCGTCCGGGACCTCGGCGGGGTGCTCGGCGAGCAGGACCTCGTGGCCCTCGCCGCCGTCGTGCGCGCCGAGGTGGTCGGGGCCGGTCCCCTCCAGGCGCTGCTCGACGAGCCAGGGGTCAGCGACGTCCTCGTCAACGGCCCGCGCTCGGTCTGGGTCGACCGCGGGCGGGGGCTCGAGGCGTGCGACGTCGACCTCGGTGACGCAGCGCGCGTCCGGGCCCTGGCGGTGCGGCTCGCGGCGGCGGGCGGCCAGCGGCTCGACGATGCTGCTCCCGTGGCCGATGCGCGCCTGCCCGACGGCTCGCGCCTGCACGCCGTGCTGCCGCCCGTCGCGGGCGACGGTGCCCTCATCTCCCTGCGCACGCTGCGCCCGCGGGCGTTCACCCTGACGGAGCTCGTGGCGGCCGGGAGCGTCGCCCCGCTGGTCGCCGAGGTCCTCGAGGCCCTCGTGGCGCGGCGTGCGAACCTGCTCGTCTCGGGCGCCACCGGATCCGGCAAGACGACCCTGCTGTCGTGCCTGCTGTCCCTCGTCCCGCCCGACGAGCGCATCGTGTGCATCGAGGAGGCGGGCGAGCTGGGACCGGACCACCCGCACGTCGTGCGGCTGCTCGCCCGGCGCCCCAACGTCGAGGGAGCGGGGGAGGTGGACCTCGCGGCCCTCGTGCGGCACGCGCTACGGATGCGACCCGACCGCATCGTGCTGGGCGAGTGCCGGGGCGCCGAGGTGCGTGAGGTGCTCACGGCACTCAACACGGGGCACGACGGCGGCTGCGCGACGGTCCATGCCAACGCCGTCGAGGACGTCCCCGCGCGGCTGACCGCGCTGGCTGCGCTCGCCGGCCTCTCGGACGACGCGCTCGCAGCCCAGGCCGCGAGCGCGCTGCACGCCGTCGTGCACCTGCGTCGGGACGGCGGCCTGCGCTACGTCGCGCAGGTGGGTGCGGTGCGCCGAGGGCCCACGGGACTCGTCGTCGAGCGGGTGCTCGGCATCGGGCCCGACGGGGTCGTGTCGCCGGGTCCGGGGTGGGCAGGGTTCGCCGGACGGTGGGGGATCGCGGCGGTCGGGCACGGTGCGGCGGTCGGGCACGGTGCGGCGGTCGGGCACGGTGCGGCGGTCGGGCGGGGCGCGCGGTGAGCCGGCGGCAGGCGCGGCTGGCCACCGGTGAGGGTGGCGGGCCGCTGTCGGTTCGTGCGCGCGGCGGTGTCGGTGGGGACGTCGTCGGGCGGCGCGGGGGCTGGGCCCTGCCCGCACGCGGCAGAGCGCGGGGACGGGCTGCCGTCGCGCACCGGCCCGCGTTCCTCGCGGGCGTGGCGCAGGTTGCGGCGGCGCTGCGGTCCGGGGCGCCGCCCGACGTCGCCTGGCGGCGCGGGCTCGACATCGCCGCGCACGACGGGCTCCCGGACGGCGCGGAGCTCCTCGACCGTGCGGGCGATCCCCGCCAGGCGGCGGCGGTGCTGGCCGTGGCGCGCCTGGCGCGGGACCTGGGTGCTGCGCCCGCCGCGGTGCTCGACGCGCTGGTGGTCGCGCTCGTGCGCGATGCCGAGGCGGCGGCCGGGCGCGCCGCTGCGCTCGCAGGCCCGCGGGCGACGGCGCGGCTGCTCGGCTGGCTGCCGGTCCTCGGCATCGCGCTCGGGCTCGCCGTGGGGGCCGATCCGCTCCCCGTCCTGCTCGACGGCGGTGCGGGGACGGCGCTGCTCGTCGCGGGCGGCGTCGCGTCGCTCGCCGGCCACCGCTGGACCGGCCTGCTGCTGCACCGGGCGAGGACGGCGGGGGCGGAGCCGTGATCGCGTGCCGGGTACGGGCGGGTACGGGCGGGTGCGGAGAGGTGAGCGTGAGCAGGGCGGGGGCGGCCCCGTGAACGGGCGGGCACGGCGGCTTGCCGCGGCGCCACGCTGCGCGGCGCCTGGCGGGTTCCGGGGTGTGCCGGATCGCGGGGGAGCCCGCGAACTCCCGGCGGTGGGCCGGTCCCCGCGCGGTCGCGCCGCGAGCGGTCAGCCGCCCGAGGTGCCGCTCGCCGTCGTGCTCGAGCTGCTCGTCGCTGCGTCGACCGCGGGGGCGACGGTGCCGCGCGCGCTCGGCGCCGTGGGAGAGGCGATCGGTGGCGCCCGAGGCGCCACGCTCGCGGGAGTCGCGACGACGTTGCTCTGGGGCTCGCCGTGGGACGAGGCCTGGGCCGCGGCGCCGCCCGTGCTCGCGCCCGTCGCGGACGCGCTCCGGCCAGCGTGGGAGCAGGGGGCCCCGCCCGCACGGGCCCTGCGGGCGGCGGCCGAGCAGGTCCGCCGCGACACGCAGTCGGCGGCGCACGACGCGGCGGCCCGGCTGGCGGTGCGGCTCGTGCTGCCGCTGGGCCTGTGCCACCTGCCAGCGTTCGTGCTGGTGGGCATCGTCCCCGTGGTGCTCGCCCTCGTCAGCGGCACGCTCGCCGGCTGACCGTCCACAGGGTCGCGCGCGACGGATGCCTTCCACCGGGTGCCGGGGCCAACGCCCACGAGGGACGGCCGGAACGGCACCGTCGTGGTGGGCCGCGACCGTGGCCCGCAGGACGGCCCGGTGACGGGCGTCGAGGAGAGGTGGGAACGATGACGCCGACGGCGATCGACGAGGGTGGCACGGAGGGGCTCAGCGGGCTCAGCGGGCTCAGCGGGCGAGGGGCGCTCGACGGGTGCGACGCGCTGCACGATGCGGTCACGTGTCCCGCGGACGGGCCCGGGCAGTGCCCGTGCGGTGCCGGCCCGGGGATCGCGGCCCCGCCCGAGCGCCCGTGGGGGGTGACCCGGCGCAACGGGGCCCGCGGAAGGCGCGGTGCGGCCGCGACCAGGGGCGAGCTGCGCGACGCAGGGATGGCGACGGCCGAGTACGCCATCGCCACGGTCGCCGCGGCCGGGTTCGCCGGGCTGCTGCTGGCGATCCTGCGCAGCGACGAGGTGCGCGGTCTGCTGCTGGGCATCGTGCGCGGGGCGCTGTCGGTGTGACCGCGAGCCGCGCTGCCGGCGGCCGCGCCCGGCGACTCGTCGGACCGTGGGACCGCGGAGCGGTCACGGCCGAGCTCGCCGTCGTCCTGCCCGCCGTCGTCCTGGTGCTGGCTGCGCTCCTGGTCACCGGATCCGCGGCGGCGACCCAGCTGCGCTGCGCGGATGCCGCGCGGGCCGGTGCGCGGGTGGCAGCGCTGGGCGAGAGCGACGCCCACGTGCTCGACGTGGCCCGGAGGGTCGGCGGCGCGGCCGTCGTGGTCGCGGTGGACCGCGCCGAGCCGTGGGTCGAGGTCACGGTCAGCTCGCCGACCGCGGGCGCGTGGTTCACCGCCGGGCGGCTGGCCGTCAGCGCGTCGGCGACCGCGTGGGTGGAGCCGTGACCGCGCGAGGATGTCGGGCGGGCGCTGCCCGGGCGGCCCGCCCGGCGCCGGACGCGGCCGCGCCGGCGCCGGACGCGGCCGCGCCGGCGCCGGACGCGGACCGCGGCGCGGGGAGCGTCCTCGTCCTCGGGCTGATGGCCGTGGTCATCACGGTGGCGGCGCTGCTCGGGGTGCTCGCGCGGGCCCAGGGCGCCCGCCTCGTCGCGCGGTCGGCAGCTGACCTCGGCGCGGTGGCCGCGGCCTCGGTGCTCGCCGCCCCGCCGGGCATCGTGCTCGCCGACCCGGCGGCATCCCCGGCCGTCGCCTGCGCCCTGGCCGGCGAGGTGGCCGCCCGCAACGGCGGCACCCTGACGCGTTGCGCGGCGCTGGGCGACGGGGTCGTGCAGGTCACCGCCACGCGCGGCTCTGTGCTCGGCACCGCGAGCGCCGTCGCCCGGGCCGGCCCCGTCTGGGCACGCGGGCCGTGAGCGGCTCTGCCGCCGGCCGTGCGGCGCGCCCTGCACGACCCGAGCAACGGTGCGGAGTGCGGCTGTCGGAACCCCGCAGTACGCACCGTTGGTCGCTTCGCCTCGCGCCTCGGCGCACGCCGCGATCAGGGCCGCTCAGCCCGGGTCGTGTGCCAGCACGACGTCGAGCAGTCGCAGGGCGCCTGCCTTGTCCAGCGGGTCGTTGCCGTTGCCGCACTTGGGTGACTGCACGCATGCCGGGCAGCCGGCGGCGCACGAGCAGCCGGCGATCGCGTCGCGTGTGGCGCGCAGCCAGGCGCCCCCGAGCCCGAACCCGCGCTCGGCGAACCCGGCGCCGCCGGGGTACGCGTCGTGCACGAAGACCGTCGCCGTGCCGGTGTCCGGGTGCAGCGCGGTCGACAGCCCACCCAGGTCCCAGCGGTCGCACGTGGCCAGCAGGGGCAGCAGGCCGATCGAGGCGTGCTCGGCGGCGTGCAGCGCGCCGGGGGTGTCGACCGCGTCGAGCCCGGCCTCCTCGAGCACGTCGGGCGGGGCCGTCCACCAGACGGCGGTGGTGCGCAGCGTGCGGGGTGGCAGGTCGAGCGTCTCGCTGCCGATCGTGGCGAGGTCCGGCAACCGGCGACGGGCGTAGCTCATCACCTGCGTGGTCGTGTCCACGGTGCCGAAGCCCCACGTGACGGGCCCGGCCTGCCGCTCGGCGCGAACCTCGCGCACCGCCACGGAGCTGACCCAGCGTGACCACGTGCGGTAGTCGACCGACCGCGCGCTGACCAGCGCCACCGACGCCTCGAGGTCCAGGTGCTCGACGACGAACGTCGCGCCCTGGTGGACGTACACGGCGCCGTCGTGCACCTGGGCGTCGGCCGCGGCGGCGTCGACGGTGCCGAGCAGTCGACCCGTCTCCTCCTCGACCACCCGGACCGGCTTCCCGCCGGTCCCGCGCAGGTCCGTGAGCCACGCTGCGGCGTCCGGGCGGGTCCAGTACCAGCCCGAGTCGCGCCGGCGCAGCGCCCCCCGCTCCACGAGCACGTCGAGCAGCTGCTCGGTCCCGGGCCCGAAGAGCGCCAGGTCCTCGCGGCGCAGGGGTTGCTCCGCCGCGGCGGAGCACAGGTGCGGCGCAAGGACGTAGGGGTTGGTCGGGTCGAAGACGGTCGCCTCGACGGGGGTCGCGAAGATCGCCTCGGGGTGGTGCACGAGGTAGGTGTCCAGGGGGTCCTCGCGCGCGATGAGCGCGACGAGACCCTCGGCGCCGGCCCGGCCGGCGCGGCCCGCCTGCTGCCACAGCGAGACCCGCGTGCCGGGCCACCCGGCGATGAGCACGGCGTCCAGTCCCGCGATGTCGACGCCGAGCTCGAGCGCGTTGGTCGTCGCCATGGCCCGCAGGTCCCCGCTGCGCAGCCGGCGCTCGAGCTCGCGGCGCTCCTCGGGCAGGTAGCCGCCGCGGTACGCCGCAACCCCCTGGCCCAGCCCTCGGCCGACCTCCTCGAGGTGGTCGCGCGTCGTGGCGGCGACGGACTCCGCCGCCCGCCGGGACCGGGTGAAGGCGAGCGTCCGGGCGCCCGCGACCGTGAGGTCGGTGAGCAGGTCGGCCATCTCTGCCGTCGCCGTGCGGTGCGCGGGGGCGGTGTCGGCGAGCGGGGTGCCGTCGTCGTCGAGGCCCGGGTCCTGACCCGGGAGCTCGGGCGGCTGCCAGAGCACGATGGTCTGGGCGCCGCGCGGCGACCCGTCGTCGGTGACGGCCAGGACGTCGTCGGCTGCGACGCCGAGCAGTCGCGCCGCGCTCGTGGTCGGCTGTGCCGTGGTGGCCGAGGCCAGGGCGAACGTCGGCTCGGCCCCGTAGAGCGCCGCGACGCGGCGCAGCCGGCGCAGCACCAGCGCGACGTGGGCCCCGAAGACGCCGCGGAACGCGTGGCTCTCGTCCACGACCACGTAGCGCAGCGAGCGCAGCAGCCGCGCCCAACGGCGGTGCCCCGGCAGCAGCGCGAAGTGGAGGAAGTCCGGGTTGGTGAGCACGACGTCTGCATGGTCCACCACCCAGCGCCGCGCGGCGGTGTCGGTGTCCCCGTCGCACGTCGCGGCGCGCACGGCGGAGCGCAGTCCGGCGGCGGCCACGAGCCGCTCGAGGCCGGCGAGCTGGTCGGCCGCCAGGGCCTTGGTCGGGCTGAGGTAGAGCACCGTGGCGCGCCGGGTGGCGAACCGGCCGGCGTCCCGGCGTTCGCCCGCGCTCGCGTCCTGGACGGCGGTCAGGGCCGGCAGCCAGAAGGCCATGGACTTGCCCGAGCCCGTCGAGGTGGCCAGCACCGTGTGCCGGCCCGCCCACAGCGCGTCGGCCGCCTCCACCTGGTGGGTCCACGGCTCCGCGACGCCGAGCACCTGGTAGCCCGCGACGAGGGCGGGATCGGCCCAGGCGGGCCATGGAGCCGTGCGGCCCGGGCGGGGCGGCAGGCGCTCGGCGTGCGTGAGGCTCTCGGCGCGCCGCCCGCCGGCGAGCAGCACCTCCAGGAGTTCCGCCGAGCTCGCCACGCGTCGATCCTCGCACCGATCGCGGACCGGCCGTCCGCCGGGCGACCGGGTGAAGATCGACGTTTCGGGCATCCGTCCGGCGCGATCGGTCACGGCCGCGCCGGACGGGTGCGATCATTCACGATGGTGGGGTCGGGGTGGTGGACCCCATGTGCCCTGTGCATTTGATTCAATGTGCAGGTCCTGGCGGTGATGTTGAGGAGGCCCTTGTGGACGTGTCCGTGGCGAGTCGCGCGAGCGGCAACCGGACCGTGGTCGAGGTCACGGGGGAGATCGACGTCTACACCGCCCCGGTGCTGCGCGAGGAGCTGTCCTCGCTCGTCGACGCGGAGCACACCGATCTCATCGTGGACCTGTCGGCCGTGAGCTTCATGGACTCGACCGGCCTGGGCGTGCTCGTCGGCGCCCTGAAGAAGGTCCGCACCCTCGGTGGGGACCTCGCGCTGGTCATCAGCGAGGAGAAGATCCTCAAGGTCTTCAAGATCACCGCACTGACGCAGGTGTTCTCCATCCACGCCACGCTCGACGAGGCTTTGGGCGGCTGACGCTCGCGGGGCGTCAGGAGGCGGAGCGCCGTCGAACCTGGCGGGACTCCTGCCTGCCTCGGGTCGACCTCGACCCGTGGCAGGCGGCTCCTCAGCCCTCGACGCGGACCTCGTACCGCACCAGCGCGCCGGTGCGGGTCGCCTCGCCGGGCGTCACCTCGACCCGCACCCCCTCGGACGTCGCCACCGTCCAGCTGGTCTCGTCAGCAGAGAGCACGGTCAACCCGGCGGCCTCGAGCCGCTCCGTGACCCCCGGCTGCGGCCCGCCCGCGACGTCGACGACCGCGTCGAGCTGCCCCGGGGCGTATGACGAGGACAGCAGGCGGCCACCGGCACCCGTACCGGCCTCGCCCTCGGTACCGCCCTCGACGGCAGCCCTGACCGACGCGAGCTGCGCGGTGAGCCGGCTCAGCTCCGCCTGGGCCGCGGCCTCGCCCGCAGCCTGTGCGGCCGCCGCAAGACGTGCCCGCTCGGCCCGGGCGGCCTGCTGGTCGGCGACCACGGTCAGCGTCTGCTCCGCCCGCAGCTCCACCGTCGTGCCCGCGGCATCCCCGCGCTGGGTGACGACGAGCGTGTAGGTGCCCGCGGGCAGGGGTGCAGCCGCCGGGCCGCAGGACACCAGCGGGAGCGTGAAGGCCAGGGCGTCGACACCAGTCGTCCCGTCCGCCCCGCCATCGGGCTGGGTCCCCGTGACGGGACCGGCCAGGACGATGCCGTCGCTGACGACCAGGACCGACGCGGTGTCGTCGAGGGTCACGGCGCCTGCGGCACCGATCGCGACCTCCACGGGAGCCCGGTCGAGCTCCGACCCGTCGAGCACACCGCCGACGACGGCCACCACCACCCCGCCGATGGCGAGGGTCCCCGCATCCGCCACCTCCGCCGTCGCGGGCTCGGCGCCGCAGCCCCACACCTCGGGGTCCAGCCCCGTCGAGGCGGGCGGGGTGACCGCCGGGCCGTCGAGCAGCCGCGGGCCACCCACGGCCACCATGCCGACGAGGCCCGCCGCGGCGACCCCGGTGACGGTGTGCCGCGTGGCGCGGCGGCGGCGGACGCGCCCGATCATCGGCCCCACCCGGGCCAGCAGCCGCTCGGTCGTCGCGTCGTCGTCGACGCTCGCGACCAGTCCGTCGAGGTGCTCGTGCAGCAGGCTCATCGTGTCCTCCGGGTCAGCTCGACGGGGATGGTCTCGGGTTCGGGCAGGTCGCCGCTGGTCAGGTCGCCGGCGAGCGACCCGAGGGCGGGTTCGAGGCGGTGCACGCCGTCGGACAGGTAGCGCTTGACCGCGCCCTCGCTCAGCGCGAGCGTCGCCGCGATCTCGGCGACGGTGAGGTCGTCGTAGTAGCGCAGCACCACGCACGTGCGCTCCCGGGGGGACAGCACGGCGAGCGCAGCTGCGACGTCGAGCCGCGCGTCCGTCGCGACGTCGTGCGCACCCGTCGCCTCGCTCGCGCCGGTGAGGTGCCGGATCGCGGCCCATCTGCGGCGGCGCCGGAAGCCGTCGAGGTAGGTGGTCAGCACCGCGCGGCGCACGTAGCCCTCGAGGTTGGTCGGCTCGAGGCCCAGCCGCCCGCGCGTGAACGTCTTGACCAGGGCGTCCTGGACCAGGTCCTCCGCCTCGCGGCGGTCACCGCACAGCAGGTAGGCGTAGCCGACCAGCGCCGCACCGCGCGTGCGGACGAGCGCCTCGAGCGCCTCCTGCCAGCGTGCCATGCCACCTCCTCGCCCGGTGCGTGGCACCCGGCCTCGACGAGAGGTCGGCTCGCCCGTGCCCCTGCGACGGGTGAACCCTCTCACCCAGCACGACGCACGACGTGCGCGGAACGTTGGGGGTCCCGGCGGTGCAGCGGCCGGATCCCTGCTGCGTCGGTCGGCGGACCGCCCATGACGGCCCCGCGACCTGCGCGAACGTGCAAGCGCGATCACCTCGCCCGGCCGCGCGGTCCAGCGAGGGTGGCCCGTAGACTGCGGCCTTCCGCGGCCCCGGTCGCCTACCGGCGACGGGGCCGGTCTCGACGTCTCAGGAGGACGGATGCCGACGCTCGGAACCACGAGCATGACCATCGTGGCGGTGATCGCGGCCATCGGGCTCGCCTCGCTCGCCACCGCGGTCGTGCTGCGCCGCCAGGTGCTCGCCTACGGCGAGGGCACCGCGAAGATGCAGGAGATCGCCCTGGCGGTCCAGGAGGGCGCCGCGGCGTACCTCAACCGGATGTTCCGCACCCTCGTGCTGTTCGCCGTCGTCGTCTTCGCGCTCCTCTTCCTCCTGCCGGGGGACACCGGGGTCAAGCTCGGGCGGTCGATCTTCTTCCTCGTCGGCGCAGGGTTCTCCGCGTCGATCGGCTATCTCGGGATGTGGCTCGCGGTGCGCGCGAACGTGCGCGTGGCCGCGGCGGCGCAGCGGCCGGACGGACGTGTGGTGGGGGCGCGGATCGCGTTCCGCACCGGTGGCGTGGTCGGCATGTCGGTGGTCGGGCTCGGGCTCGTCGGAGCCGCGTCCGTGGTGCTCATCTACCGCGAGCAGGCGCCAGCCGTGCTCGAGGGCTTCGGCTTCGGTGCCGCGCTGCTGGCCATGTTCATGCGCGTGGGCGGTGGCATCTTCACCAAGGCGGCCGACGTCGGTGCCGACCTGGTGGGCAAGGTCGAGAAGGGCATCCCCGAGGACGACCCGCGCAACGCCGCGACCATCGCGGACAACGTGGGCGACAACGTCGGCGACTGCGCCGGCATGGCGGCGGACCTCTTCGAGTCCTACGCCGTGACGCTCGTCGCGGCGCTCATCCTCGGCAAGGTCGCGTTCGGCGAGCAGGGTCTGGTATTCCCGCTGGTCGTCACCGCGATCGGCGCGCTCGTCGCCGCGCTGGGTGTGGCGATCACGCGGGTCCAGGGCGAGGAGAGCGGCCTCACCGCGATCAACCGCGGCTTCTACCTCTCCGCGCTGGCCGGCGCGGTGGCCTCGGCCGTCGCCGCCTTCGTGTACCTGCCCTCGACCTTCGCCGAGCTCAGCGGGATCAGCGAGGAGCTCGCGGCCCACACGGGCGACCCGCGCGTGGTCGCGACGCTCGCCGTGGCCATCGGGATCGTGCTCGCCGGGATCATCCTGTGGCTGACCGGCTACTTCACGGGCACGACGTCGGCGCCGACCCTCCACGTCGCGCGGACCTCGCTGACCGGCGCGGCCACGGTCGTGCTCTCCGGGGTGGGGGTGGGCTTCGAGTCCGCCGTCTACACGGCGGGGATCATCGCGGCGGCGATCTGCGGGGTGTTCCTCATCTCCGGCGGGTCCATCACGCTGTCCCTGTTCCTCATCGCCCTGGCCGGCTGCGGGCTGCTCACCACCGTGGGCGTCATCGTCGCGATGGACACGTTCGGCCCCGTGAGCGACAACGCCCAGGGGATCGCGGAGATGTCCGGGGACGTCGACGCGGCCGGTGCGCGCATCCTCACCGACCTCGACGCCGTCGGCAACACCACCAAGGCGATCACCAAGGGCATCGCGATCGCGACGGCCGTGCTCGCCGCGACGGCGCTCTTCGGCGCCTACCAGGACGCCGTGCGACAGGCCGTCAGCGCGCTGGGCGGTGCGCTCGACACGTCGGACATGGCCCTGGCGATGCTCTCCTACCAGGTGATCTCCCCGGTGACGCTGGTCGGGGTGATCCTCGGGGCCGCGACCGTCTTCCTCTTCTCCGGCCTGGCCATCGACGCGGTGACGCGCGCTGCCGGGGCGATCGTCTTCGAGGTGCGCCGCCAGTTCCACGAGTTCCCGGGGATCATGACCGGTGAGGTGCGGCCCGACTACGGGCGCGTGGTGGACATCTGCACGCGCGACTCGCTGCGGGAGCTCGCCACCCCCGGCCTCCTCGCGGCCTTCGCGCCGATCGCGGTGGGCTTCGGCCTCGGCGTGGGCCCGCTCGCCGGGTTCCTCGCCGGGTCGATCGCCGCCGGCGTGCTCATGGCGGTGTTCCTGGCCAACTCCGGCGGTGCGTGGGACAACGCGAAGAAGATCGTCGAGGACGGCCGGTTCGGCGGGAAGAACTCCGACGCGCACGCCGCCGTCGTCATCGGGGACACGGTCGGCGACCCGTTCAAGGACACCGCCGGCCCCGCGATCAACCCGCTCATCAAGGTGATGAACCTCGTCGCGCT
>NZ_DAORSQ010000026.1:0-4155 GCF_035443605.1 Actinotalea sp.
CGTCCCCCGTTCACCCCCGGTCGGTCGGCCGGCAGCACGCACGGGCCAGGCTGCCCGCGATGACCAGCACCCGCACCGGACGTCGCGCGCCGAGCACCGCCAGGAGCACGGCCGCGAGCGCCGCCGTCGCCGTCGTGTCGATCGCAGCACTCGCCCTGACGGCGTGGGCTGCCGGGCAGCCCGGCACGGTGCGGCCGTGGACCGTACCGGCGGGCGCCGCCTCGGCGGTCTCGACCTCACCGTCCGCGGCCCCCGCCGTTGCGGCCGAGGTCTCGACGGCCGCTGTCGATCTGACGGCGGCGACGGCGGGGCCCGCCACCCCGGCGGCGGCGGCGCGTGCGGCCCCCGTGTGGGTCGCCGCGACCGCTGCGGCCACCGACATCCCGCTGGTCGCCACGGCCGCCTACGCCGACGCGGCCCTCGTGCTCGGCGTCGAGGCGCCCGCGTGCCACCTCGGCTGGACCACGCTGGCGGGGATCGGCGCGATCGAGTCGGGTCACGGCAGCCATGGGGGATCGGTGCTCGGCGCCGACGGACGCGTCAGCCCGCCGATCGTCGGTCCGGCGCTGGACGGTGACGGCGTCGCCGCGATCACCGCGACGGCCGAGTCGACCGCGTGGCACGGCGACCCGGTCTGGGACCACGCCGTCGGCCCCCTCCAGTTCATCCCGTCCACGTGGCTGCGCTGGGGCGCGGACGGCGACGGTGACGGCACCACCGACCCGCAGGATCTCGACGACGCTGCGCTCGCGGCGGGGCGCTACCTGTGCGCCGGCGGCCGGGACCTCGCCACGGGCGCAGGGTGGCAGGCGGCGGTGCACTCCTACAACCACTCCGACGTCTACGTCGCGGACGTCCTGACGCGCGCCAACGGCTATGCGGCAGCCACCGCGGGGTCCGGATGAGCACCGACCTGCTGGACGGGCGCTACGAGCTCGGCGGCCTGCTGGGTGCGGGCGGCTCGGCGTCGGTGTTCCGCGCGCAGGACGTCGTCGCGGGTACGCCGGTCGCGATCAAGCTGCTCCACCCGCACCTCGCCCGCCGCCCGGAGGCCGTCGCCGCCTTCCTCGCCGAGGCGCGGGCCGCGGCCGGCCTCGACCACGACAACGTCGTGCGCGTGCTCGGCGCCGGGCGCGACGGCGACCTCGTCTGGGTGGCGGAGGACCTCGTCGACGGAGCGACGCTCGACGAGGTCGTTGCGGCCTCGGGACCGCTGGCGCCCGCGCAGGCCCTCGCGGTCGTCGCGGGGGTCCTCGCGGGTCTCACCCACGCCCACGTGCGCGGGGTGCTGCACCTCGACCTGTCGCCCGGCAACGTCATGGTGCCCTGGGGGGCCGACGGTCCGGACCTGACGCGATCGCAGCTGCTCGACCTCGCCGGCGGACCGAGCGGCCCCCGGGGCGGCGGCACGGTGCGCGTCAGCCCGTGCTACGCCTCGCCCGAGGTGGCCACGGCCGGCGAGGTGGGCGCGGCCGCCGACCTGTACTCGACCGGGGCGCTGCTGTTCTGGCTGGTCACGGGCCGGCCGCCGTTCGAGGGGCCTGATCCGCACGCCGTGCTCCGGGCCCAGGTCACCGCGCCGCCGCCCGTGCCGTCCGGCCTCGTGCGCGGGCTGCCGGCGGACGTGGACCGGATCGTGGCCCGGTGCCTGGCCAAGGCGCCGGCTGACCGCTACCCGAGCGCGACGGCCATGTCCCTCGACGTGGCGCGGGCGCGTGGCGCGCTCGTGCTCGGGCCGTCCGCACCGGGACGCACGCTCGAGCTCGCCGTGGTGGCGCCGGGTCCGCGCCGGGCACAGCGGACCACCCGGCCGCCCGGTCGGTTCGCAGCGACCGCGATGCTGGCGGTCGCCGGGGCCCTCGTCACCGCGGTCGCGGTGGTCGCGCAGCCGGCCTGGGCGCCCGACGCCGCCGCCGCGGGGCAGGCCGTCGTCGCGGCCACCCCGACCGCCTCCTCGTCGCCCTCGCCGTCCGCCGTGGCCCCGACCGCCCGGGTGCCGGACGTCGTCGTGCCGGACGTCGTGGGGCTCGGGCGGGTCGCCGCGACCGAGGCGCTCACGGCGGCGGGGCTGGTGCTCGCCGGGACGGTCCTCGCGGACGGGCCGGGCGCCTCGGACGTGGTGCTGGGCACCGAGCCGGCGCCCGGGGGCGTCGTGGCGCCGGGGTCTGCCGTGACGCTGGTCCTGGCCTCCGGGCTGACGCTCGTCCCCGACGTGGCCGGCGCCGACGTCGCAGCGGCGACCGCTGCGCTGGCCGCGGCGGGTCTGGTCGCCGCGCCGGTCGGCGACCCCGGCGGGGTGCTCGTGGCCGCGACGGAGCCGCAGGTCGGCAGCCGGGTGCTGGTGGGCTCGACCGTCGGCCTGCTGACCCGGACCCCGAGCCCGACGCCGGTGCCCTCCGGCGAGCCGTCGCCGTCCGCGGCGCCGTCGCCCGGGCCGACCGCGACACCCGCACCGACCCCGACGCCCGGTCCCACCGCCGTCCCGAACGGGTGACCACCAGCCCCAACGGGTGACCGCCAGCCCGAACGGGTGACCACCAGCCCCAACGGGTGGCCGCCGGCCCGAACGGGTGACCGTCGCCCCGGCGACGTCACACGTTCACCCGGGAGCCATCCCCAGGCTGCCCGGTTCATCCCGCGGTGTCACCCGGTGCCCGAAGAGTCCTCGCCGGGAGCCCCGCCGGGGCGCCGCGACCGACAGGACGGGAATGCAGCCGGTGCGGTACGTCTTCCAGCTGTACACGTTCGCCGGTGAGGACCTCTACTGGTGGCGGTTCATGAGCTCCAACGGACGCTTCCTCGCCCGGTGCCCCGAGCCGCACGCCTCGGCGGTCGAGGCCAGGGCGGCCATCACGGCCACGGTGGCAGCCCTCGGCTCCGTCGCGGTGGTCGTGCGGCCCACGCCGGAGAACCGCTGGCGCTGGAGCATGCGCCTCGCCGGCGAGGTCGTCGCGCTCGGGCACGGCGACCAGGACCGTCGCGTGCGCTGCGATGCCGCGGCCCAGCGCTTCGCGGAGATGGCCGCGGCCGCGCCCGTCGACGCGTCGGTGCACGTCTTCCGCCGCCGCGAGGCGCCACGCCGGGCGGAGCGGGCAGCGCGATGACCGTCCTGCACGCCGAGCAGGCGCTGGCCTCGGCCCCCGTCCCGCGCGTCCTGTCGACCGCCGCGACCGGCGGGGACCGGGTGTTCGTCCTCGGGGCCAGGGCCATCGGCGCGACGGTGCTCGCCATCACGGGCGGGATCGGCTTCTTCCTCGCGCTCCAGGCCGTGCCGACGCTCCGGCGCTACGGCTGGTCGTTCTTCACCGAGACGCAGTGGCAGCCCGAGGCCGACGTGCTGGGCATCGCCTCGGTGCTCGTCGGCACGCTGACGGTGGCGCTCGTCGCGATGTCGGTGGCGTTCCCGCTCGCGCTGGCGACCTCGCTCTACATCAGCGAGTACGCGCCGCTGCGGCTCAAGGGCTTCCTCATCTCGATGGTCGACCTCATGGCCGCCGTGCCGAGCATCATCTACGGCCTGTGGGGCTTCTTCCTGCTCCAGCCCTACGCGAGCCAGATCGCCCGGTTCCTGCACGCCTACCTCGGCGGGGTCCTGCCCTTCCTGCGGGTGGACACCGACCCGCACGCCGCCGTCTGGGAGCAGACCCGCTACACCGCCTCAGCCTTCGTCGCCGGGCTGGCGGTCGCGATGATGGTGCTGCCGATGGCCGCTGCCGTCATGCGCGAGGTCTTCTCCCAGGCACCGATGGGGGAGCGCGAGGCCGCCCTCGCGCTGGGCTCGACGCGCTGGGGCATGGTGCGCTCGGTGGTCCTGCCGTTCGGCAAGGGGGGCATCATCGGCGGCACGATGCTCGGCCTCGGCCGGGCGCTGGGCGAGACGATCGCCGTGCTGCTCATCATCTCCCCGTCGTTCGAGCTGAAGTTCCAGCCGCTGGAGATCGAGACCAACACGGTCTCCGCGCTCATCGCCGGCCGGTTCGGCGAGGCGACCGACGCCCAGCTCTCGGCGCTGCTCACCGCGGGCCTCGTGCTCTTCCTCGCCACCCTCGTGGTCAACACGCTGGCCGCGATCGTCGTGTCGCGCAGCCGCTCCGGCGCCGGGACGGACATCTGATGACGACGCTCGACACGCGCAGCCCCACGCCCGCCGGCCCC
>NZ_DAORSQ010000026.1:4255-26779 GCF_035443605.1 Actinotalea sp.
GCGATCACCTCCGACGGGCCGCTGGTCGCCGACCGGCTGGCCCAGGCCGTCGTGACCGGCGGCGCGGCCCTCGTCGGGGTGGCGCTGCTGTCGACGGTGGTCTACACGTTCGTGCGTGGGGGCCCCGCGCTGGCCCACCTCAACATGTGGATCGACGACATGGCCGGCGTCGGCCCGCGCGACCCGCTCACCGAGGGCGGCGTGGCGCACGCGATCGTCGGCTCGGTGATCCAGATCGCCATCGCCGTGGCCGTGACGGTGCCGCTCGGCTTCGGCACGGCGGTGTTCATGACCGAGGTGGGCGGACCGTTCGCCAAGGTGGTCCGGACCGTCGTCGAGGCGATGACCGCCCTGCCGTCCATCGTCGCGGGTCTGTTCATCTACACCACGCTCATCGTCGGGCTCGGGGTGCCCCGCTCGGGCATCGCAGCGGCGGCGGCGCTCTCGGTGATGATGCTGCCGATCATCGCCAGGGCCGCCGACGTGGTGCTGCGCGTGGTGCCCAGCGGTCTGCGCGAGGCGAGCCTCGCGCTGGGCGCCTCGCGCTGGCGCACGGTCTGGGACGTTGTCCTGCCGACCGCCCGTCCCGGCCTGGCCACGGCGCTCATCCTCGGCGTGGCCCGCGGCATCGGCGAGACCTCCCCGGTGCTGCTCACCTCGGGTGCCGCGTCGTTCTTCGTGCTGAACCCCTTCGACGGGGTGATGAACTCCCTGCCGCTGTTCATCTTCAGCGCCGTCCGCAGCGGTGAGCCCACCTATGTCGAGCGGGGCTTCGCTGCGGCGTCGATCCTGCTCGCCCTCGTCCTCCTCCTCTTCGTCGTCGCGCGGCGGGTCGCCCGCCAGCGCACCGGACGATGACCAGCCCCCGACGCCCTGCAGGAGCACCCATGACCACCCGACGAGAGCGCGCCGCGTCCCGCACCCGCCGCCGACGCTCGGCGCGCACCCGGCTGCGCCATGCCGCGGCGGCCGCGGGCCTCGTGGCCCTGAGCCTGCTGGTGGGCATCCAGTCGCCGGCCTGGGCCGCCTACGGCCAGATCGAGGGCTCCGGCTCCACGTGGAGCCAGGTGATCGTCGACCAGTGGATCGCCGACGTCGCGGCCAACGGGATGGCGGTCACCTACAACGGCGGCGGCTCGTCCCAGGGGCGCAAGAACTTTTCCGCCAACGTCACGGACTTCGGCATCTCGGAGATCCCGTACCAGGGCACCGACGAGTACGGGAACGCCGACACCGCGGGGAGCCGCGAGTTCGCCTACCTGCCGATCGTCGCGGGCGGCACGGCGTTCACGTACCACCTCGAGGCCGCCGGCGAGCTGGTGCGCGACATCCGCCTCTCGGGCGAGACGATCGCCAAGATCTTCACCAACCAGATCACCAGCTGGGCGGACCCTGCCATCAAGGCGGACAACAACGGCCGCAGCTTCCCCGACACCCCGATCGTCCCGGTGGTCCGCTCGGACGGCTCGGGCACCACGGCTCAGTTCACCACCTACCTCGACCAGCAGTACCCGTCGATCTGGCGGCCGTACTTCGGCCGGTCCGGGCTGACGTCGTACTACCCCAAGCCCAGCGGCACCCGGATGATCGCGGCCAACGGCTCGGACCAGGTGATGAACACCGTGGCCTCGGCCGCGGGCAACGGCACCATCGCCTACGTCGAGTACTCCTACCCGGTCAACAAGGGGTTCCCGGTGGTCAAGGTGCTCAACGCGTCCGGGTTCTACGTGGAGCCCACGCAGTACGCGGTGGCCGTGGCGCTCACCGCGGCGCAGATCAACACGGACCAGTCCTCGCCGCTGTACCTCACGCAGATCCTCGACGGGGTGTACGCCAACGCCGACCCGCGTGCCTACCCGCTGTCCTCATACAGCTACATGCTGCTGCCGACGGGCGCCAACGACCAGCGGATGACGACCAACAAGCGCCAGACGCTCGTGGACTTCATGTTCTACTCGCTGTGCGAGGGGCAGGGGAAGGCGGGGGCCTACGGGTACTCGCCGCTGCCGCTCAACCTCGTCCAGGCGGGCTTCGAGCAGGTCGCCAAGCTCGGCGCCGCGGACCCGGCGGTGGACGTCGCCAATCGCGACGCCACCCGATGCAACAACCCGACGTTCGTGGCGGGGGACCTGTCCCGCAACCGGCTCGCCGAGGTGGCCGCAGCCCCTGCCGCGTGCGACCAGGCCGGTGCCGGGCCGTGCCTGGGTGCCGGCCAGAGCGCCGACCCTGGCGGCACGGGGACCACGGGCGGCAGCACGTCGGGCACCACGGGCACCGTCGGCACCACGGGTGCCGCGGCCGACGGCGCGGTGACGGCCGACGGCGCGGCGGCGGGGGTGGTGACCATCGACCCCGAGACGGGCCTGCCGATCGGCGACGCCGGGACGGGTGCCGGGGGGACGGCCAGCGGCGCGGTCACGACGGCGGTGGCCAGACCCGTCGGCGGGGCGATCGCGTTCGGCGGGCTGGCCGCGCTCGAGCTCCTGGCCGTGGTCCTTGTGCCGGGACTGCTGCTGGCCCGGCACCGCCGCGCGGCGGTGGCCCCGTGAACGCCGCGGGGCGTCTGACGGCGCGCCTGCACCGCACGGCGGCGCTGCTCGGCTCGGGCGCGCTGCTGGCAGCCCTCGTGGTCGGTGGAGCGATGTCGGCAGCGCCCGCCGCAGCGGCGCAGGACGCACCGGGGTACACCGAGACCAAGACCTTGACCCGCGAGCACCTCGAGGCCGACGGCAGCGCCGCGGTGGCGGACTCCCGGACGGTCACGGTGACGGTGGACCACACCGAGAACCTACGGGGACGCGAGCGCGTGCTGGTCTCGTGGTCCGGGGCTCGTCCCAGCGCCGCCCGGGCCAACAACCCCTACGGGTACGGGGGGATGAACCAGGAGTACCCGGTGGTCATCCTCCAGTGCCGTGGCCTGGACGACACCTCGCTCCCTGCCGACCAGCAGCTCCAGCCCGAGACGTGCTGGACGACGGTCTACAACCAGCGGTACTCCGTCGCGAGCCCCACGGTCGCGGTGTGGAAGCACGACCGCTACGCCGATGCCGTGGACACGGCGGACCCGGACCCGGCCACCTGGCCCGAGGTGTGCGGTCCCCAGCTGCCGACGTTCCTGCTCTCCCAGCACCTGCTGCCGTTCCGGGCAGCGAACGGGACGGTGTTCGAGTCCTGCTCCGACTCGACCATCCCCCCGGAGTCGGCGCTCGACGGCGCGCTGCCGGCGGCCGAGATCGCCGCATTCACCGCGGCGGACGGCACCGGCGAGGTCCAGTTCGAGGTGCGCACCGCGACCGAGAACGAGTCGCTGGGCTGCTCGGACGCCGTGCCGTGCTCCATCGTCGTCATCCCGATCATGGGGATCAGCTGCGCGGACGGCGACGCCGCGTGCCGCGCGGACGGCGCCTACGCCCCGGGCTCGACCAACGGTGAGAACCTCACCGTGGACGCGGCGGTCTCGCCGTACTACTGGTGGTCCGAGTCCAACTGGCGCCACCGCTTCAGCGTCCCGTTGAGCTTCACCCTGCCGCCGGACGCGTGCGACGTGCTCGACGACCGTGCACCGGTCGCCATGTACGGCTCCGAGGTGCTCAACCAGGCGTCGCTCCAGTGGGCCCCGGCCTACTGCCTGCGGGCCGATCGCTTCAAGTTCCAGCACAACCGCTATCCGGAGCCCATCTCCCTCCGGCTGCTCGAGACGGGCGAGGCGGTCGCGGCGTTCGTCTCGGAGCCCGCGGAGTCCAGCACGGTGCCGCTGGGGTACGCCCCGGTGGCGGTGAGCGGCTTCGCGATCGCGTACGTCTCGGACCTCGCCGACAACGCGGGGGAGCTCGCCCGGATGCGCCTCACCCCCCGGCTGCTCGCCAAGCTGCTCACCCAGTCCTACCCGGCCACCAACCTGGGCCGGGCTCGGGCGGGGCTGGCGAACAACCCCCTGGTGCTCTCGCGTGACCCGGAGTTCCTCGAGCTCAACCCGGCGATCAAGCAGAACGACCTCGAGGCGATGGCCACCGTGCTGTCCCTCTCGGAGTCCTCCGACGTCATGACGGCGCTGACCCAGTACATCGCCGGGGACACCGAGGCGATGGCCTTCCTCGGTGGCGAGCCCGACCCGTGGGGCATGGTGGTCAACCCCGCCTATCTCGACGTCGAGGTGCCCCGCGCCGAGTGGCCGATGCTCGACGGGTACATCCCCGACATCCCGGCCAGCGGCGACGCCTGTCTGCGGGCCAACCCGGCGCCCTACTTCCAGAAGGTCGCCAGCCCGGTGAACAGCCTGCGCAAGATCGCGGTGGCGACCCTGGACGCGTGGCCCAACGTCTCGACGGTCTGCACGGGAGCGGGGACGGCTGCCGTGCCGTTCAAGCTCGGGCGCGTCGCGCGGCAGGACTTCGGCAACCGCAACATGCTCGGCCTGGTCTCGCTCGGGGACGCCGAGCGGTACGGCCTGCGCACCGCGGAGCTGCGCACCGACGGGACGCGCGCCGGCGCGACCTTCGTCGCGGCGAGCGAGGCCTCGATGGCCGCGGCGGTCCAGGTGGCGACGCAGTCGGCCGTGGGGGCGCCCTTCACCTTTGACCGCGGCGCACTGCCGGCGACCGCCTACCCCGGCACGATGATCGTGCACGCTGCCGCCCGGCTGACCGGCCTCGCGGCCGCGGATGCCGCCACGGTCGCGGAGTTCATCGGCATCGCCACCACGGAGGGCCAGACACCGGGGACGGCCAACGGTCAGCTGCCCGACGGCTTCCTGCCGATGTCGACCTCGGGCCCCACCGCCCAGCTGTCCACCGCAGCCCGGGCCGTCGCGGCGGCGATCGTCGCACAGCAGGGTGCGATGGCCGCGGCGCCCTCGACCACCCCGCAGCCCGTGCCGCTGCCCGTCCCGACGGCCGGCGTCGCGCGCGCCCCCGGCGGCACCACCCCGGCTTCGGTCGCCGCGGCGAGCATCGACGGGCTGGCCGCGGCCGAGCCCGGCGACGTGGTGGCCGCGACCTCGGCCGGGACCACCGTGGTGCAGCGCTCGGCGGTCGGACAGCGGGCCGTGGGCGGGTCGCTGCTCGCGGCGTTCGCCGGCGTGGTCGGTGCCCCGGCGCTGTGGGCATGGTCGACGCGGCGGCGGCTGGGATGAGCGTCGTGGACGAGCTCAACCCGTACGCACCGCCGGCCGAGGCGCCGGACGGCGGCCCCGGCGCGGTGCCACAGGCGCCCGACCGCACGCGCTCGCGCATCCGGCCCGGTCGGCCCGCCGGCGCGACCGACCGCCGGTCGGCTCGGCCGGCGGCCCCGCTGCCGCCGCGCCAGCCCATGCCCCACCGCACGTCGGTGGTCGTCACCGCCCTGCTCGTGCTGGCCCTGCTGGCCGGCTGGTTCCTGCTCCAGGTGTTCGTGCTCAGCGGGCTCTCCCAGGGCAGGTCGCAGGCGGTGCTGCACGCCGAGCTCCGCCAGCAGCTCGCGGCCCAGACCGCACCGACGGGCGGGGCGCTGGACCCGGGCACGCCCGTGGCGCTGCTGGAGATCCCCACGCTCGGGCTCCAGCAGGTGGTCGTCGAGGGCACGGCCGGCGCGGACCTCATGATGGGCCCCGGCCACCGCCGGGACACGGTGCTGCCCGGCCAGGCCGGGATAGCGATCGTCTACGGGCGCGCCGCCTCCTACGGCGGGCCGTTCCGCATCCTCGCCCAGCTGCGCGAGGGCGACGGCGTGACCGTGACCACAGGCCAGGGCGAGTTCGTCTACCGGGTCGACGGCGTGCGCCGCGAGGGCGACCCCCTGCCCGTTGCCCTCGGGCAGGGCGGGGCCCGGCTGACGCTGGTCACCGCCGAGGGCCAGGGCGTCCTGGCTGCCGTGGCCCCCGACCGCACCGTCTACGTCGATGCGACCCTGGTGGGCGATGCGGCGACCGGTCCGGGCGGCCGCCCGGCAGCGGTGCCGGGGGCGGAGAAGGCCTTCGCAGCGGACCCGGGCGTGCTGCCCGTGTTCGCGCTGAGCCTCCAGGTGCTGCTCGTGGCGGCGGTGGTCACCGTGCTGGCGCTGCGCCGGCTGCCGGGGCGCGCGGTGTGGGTGCTCGCGGTCCCGGTGCTGGTCGCGGCCGCGTGGCTCGCGGCGGACTCCGCCGTGCAGCTGCTGCCCAACCTGCTCTGACGGCGCGCCCGACCGCCCACGACGTCCCGGCCGGCCGGGACGTCCCGCGGACCCACCGGCGATGTCCTGTGTTCACCCTGTGAACCTCGGCGGTTTGCCCGGTTTCGACAGGTTGTTCCCGGGCCGGGACACCGGCTCGTCGACCATGACATGAAGGGCTCTCTCCCCATGAAGCGATCGAAGGTCTCCGTTCTCCTCACGGCCGCGCTGGCCGGCCTGCTGGCCGCCTCCGTCGCCGGCCCCGCTGCCGCCGACCCCACGCCGCAGCCCAAGGACATCGTCGGTGTCGGCTCCGACACCTCGCAGTTCGCCATGAACTACCTCGCCGACGGCGTGGTCTCCGGGGCCTTCACGCCGGGCTTCAACGCCACGGCAGCCGGTGCCCGCCTCGTCTCCTTCGACGCGCTCGTCACGGACGGCCCGGCCAACATCGTCCTCAAGGCCGGCACGGCCGCCATCGTCCGTCCCAACGGTTCGGGCTCTGGCAAGGCGCTGCTCTACGGCGCGGCCAACAACGCCAACGTCAACTTCGCCCGGTCCTCCTCTGGGCCCTCCGCCGCCGAGAACACCGCTGGCCTGTGGCATGTGCCGTTCGCCGTCGACGGCCTCAAGCTCGTCACGGCGACCACGTCCAACGCCCCGGTCGCGATCTCGCCGGCGCAGATGGTGGACATCTACAAGGGCAACGTCACCAACTGGAACCAGATCGGTGGCGCCGCCGGCGTCATCGTCCCCTACATCCCCCAGGCGGGCTCGGGCACGCGCTCGTTCTTCGAGGGTCAGCTCAAGGCCGCGAACGGCAACGTGGCGGTCGTCCTCGGCGCCAACGTGCAGGTCTCCCAGGAGCACGACGCCACCGCCATCGCCGGCGACCCCAACGCCGTCGCGCCCTTCTCGACCGGCCGCTTCGCCACCGCCACGGGCATCAAGCTCGTCAACGGTGCCGGCAGCTTCTCTGCCCAGCGCGCGCTCTACAACGTCGTCCGGACAGCCGACCTCACCAAGTCCTGGTTCACCGGCACCTTCGGCTCGGACGGCTTCATCTGCTCCGGCTCGGGCAACGGCCCCATCGCCGCGGCCGGCTTCACCCAGCTCGCCGGCCCGCTCGACGGCGGCGTCTGCGGCGTTCCGACCCAGGTCGCCACGACCAACTTCACGACCAACTGACCGTTCCCGCTCTGACCATCCAGAAGACACTCGAAAGGTAGTCCGATGAGTCTCAAGAAGACCCTGGCCGGCATGCTTGCCGGCTCGGTCGTGGCCGGCATGGCGCTGATCGCCGTCGCCGCCCCGGCCTCCGCCAACGACGAGAGCCCGGTTGTCCCGGGCGCGATCTACTTCTTCAGCACGGCTGGCGCGCTGGCCTCCCAGACGCCCTCGACGCAGATCTTCGGCGGCTCGGGCACGGCCCGCCCGTGGGTGACGCTCACCACGGAGAACGCGTGCCCGGCCGGCACGAACAACCTGCAGTCGTACGTGCGCATCCCGCAGGTCGGGGTCGCCGAGGACCTGTGGGACCAGGTCCCGATGGGTGCCCCCGCGACGGCGCAGGACGCCGACGGTCGGTTCTACACGACCACGACGCTCCAGGCGGACCGCATGACCAAGCCGCAGGTGCTGGCGTACAACCTCGCCAACGGTGGCTCGGGCACGTTCCCGTTCATCTCGGTGTGCAAGGACATCGCCGGCACCACGCTCGCGAGCTTCCGCACGACGGTCGCGGTGTCCGGCACGACCTCGACCGACATCGCCTGGACCTTCGCCACCCCGGCGATCACGCTGGCGAGCACCACGACGCTGACGGCCTCGGCCGCCACCGTCGAGGCGGGCACCGCGGTCGACCTGACCGCAACGGTTGCTCCGGCCGGCGCGAACGGTGACGTCGAGTTCTTCGCCGGCGCGGTCTCGCTCGGCACGGCCACCCCCGCCGCCGGTGTCGCGACGCTCTCCACCAGCGCCCTGCCGGTCGGCATCAACGCGGTCACGGCGGTCTTCGCCGGTGGCAACGGCTACGGGGCGTCGACGTCAGCGCCGGTCTCGGTCGAGGTCACCCCGGTCGCGGCCCGCACCACCACCACGACCCTCGTGGTCACGCCCGACAGCGGCCCGGCCTACCAGGCCGTCACGCTGACCTCCACGGTGGTCGCCTCCTCGGGTGCCGCCAACGGCACGGTCACCTTCAAGGACGGCACGACGAGCCTCGGCTCGGTGACCGTCACGGCCGGCGTCGTCCCGACCTTCACGACCAACGTCCTGGGCGCCGGCGCGCACTCGCTGGTCGCGGAGTTCGTGGGCACGGCCCCGTACGGCAACTCGGCCTCGGCCGCCGTCGCCGCGACGTACACCCTCGTCGGCGCCGTCGACGAGCAGACGGTCACCGTCGAGATCCCGGCCGGCACCATCTCCATCACCACGCCGTACACCCCGGCCGCGCCGCTCGCCCTGGGCGTGGCCACGCTCGACCCGTCGGACTCGACCTTCTCCGCGTCGGCCCCGTTCAACGACATCGTCATCACCGACACCCGCGCCGGGAACCTGGGCTTCACCGCCTCGGTCGTGTCCGGTGCGTTCGTCGGCGCCACGGGCTCCTTCCCGGGGCTCCACGCGGGCCTGACCGGCCTCACCCCGGTGCAGGTCGTCGGCAACGCCCTCCAGGCGTCCAACGTCGTCGTGACCAACCACGCGCCCTTCACGGACGGCCTGGACGTCCCGAAGGTCTTCGCGACCTACGCGGCCGGCCAGTCGGTCGGCACGGCGGCCATGTACGGCACCTTCGGTGTCGACCAGGTTCCCACCTCGGTCGCCCCCGGCCTCTACACCGCAACGGTGACCTTCACCGCGGTCTGACGGTGACCTGCCCGGCTCCGGCCGGGCGGTGACCAGGGGAGGTGGGGCGCGACGCGCCCCACCTCCCCGAAGCCGTTCCCCTGCTCTGCCGCAGCTCGCACCAGCCAGCACCACGCCAACCTTCCGCATCCCAGGGAGCCGTTCACGATGCACAGCCCGCTGCGCACGGCGTTCGCCGCCGTCCTGCTCACCGCGACGGTGCTCGTCGCCGCTCCGGCCGCCGCCGCCCCGCTGCCCGAGCCCACGCCGGGCGAGGGTGAGGGGACGCAGACCCCGCAGGACCTGGTCTCCTTCGGGATCAGCCCGGCCGGCGTCGACCGGCCGGACCAGCGCCCGTACCTCGCCATGACGGCGCCCGCCGGGGCCGTGGTCTACGAGCACGCAGCTCTCATCAACCAGGACGACGTCCCCGTCTCGCTCGAGGTCTACGGTGCGGACGTCATCATGGCGGAGGGGGGCGGCCTGGCCGTGCGAGCCAAGGCCGATCCGAGCACGGATGCCGGGTCATGGATCTCCATCGAGGGCCCCACCACGATCGAGGTTCCCGCGCAGACCCCGGAGACCGGGTTCGGGTACGCCGTGGTCCCGTTCACGGTGACCATCCCCACCAACGCCGAGCCGGGCGACCACGTCGCCGGCTTCATCGCCTCGCTCGTCAGCGTGGGCGCCGGCGGCGAGAACAGCCCGAGCATCCAGCTCGAGCAGCGCGTTGCAGCGCGCGTGTACATCCGCGTGCAGGGTGAGCTGGACCCCGACCTCGCGCTGAGCGATGTCGTGGCGACGTGGCTGCCGGGCTCCCCCTTCGAGTCCGGGTCGGTGCGCGTCGAGTACACCCTGACCAACACCGGGAACGTCCGGATGGCCGTGGAGCCGTCGGTCGGGGTGGCCGGGCCCTTCGGCCTGCTGCCCCGCAGCGCGGACGGCACGCGCGTCGACGAGCTCATGCCCGGTGGCCAGACCCGCCTGACAACGGTGGTCGAGGACGTGTGGCCCCTCATCCGCGAGGCAGTGACGATCGACGCCACCGCGGTGGCCGCCGCCGGTGGGCAGGACCCGGGCATCGGGACCGTCACCGCATCTGTCCAGCTGTGGGCCGTGCCGTGGGTGGTCCTCGGGATCCTCCTCGCGCTCCTCGCGCTGCTGGTCGCACTGGTGCTGCGCAGGCGCGCTCGCCGGGCGGCGCCGCCGGCGCAGGGTGGCCGTCGGGCGCGCCGCACGGGCGCGCCCGGCCCGGTCGTGCCGGTGGCCCCGGTGGTCGACGTCGCAGCGGCGGCGCCGGTTGCGCCCGGCCCGGACGCAGACCTGCCCGTCCCGCGCGTCCCGGCGGCGTCCGGCGGTCGCCGGGCGCACCGCTGACCGACAGCTCTGCCGCCCCGGGCCTGGCCGGCCCGGGGCGGACCGCACGACGCCGGGGGATCGGGACGATGAGGAGCCCACCGACGTGGTCGGCCGGGCTGGCGGGCATCCGGCTCGCCGGTGCGGCGCTGGCCCTCCCCGCCGCACCGGCCGCCGCGGCCGTGCCGGGACCAGGGGCGTTCCCCATGGCCCCGCTGGCCTCGGCGACCAGCCTCGTGGCCTCCACCGCGACCGTGGAGCTCGGCGCCCCCGTGCTCCTCACGGCAACGGTGGACCCGCCCGACGCGGCGGGCGCCGTCGAGTTCTTCGACGGCGCGGTCTTCCTCGGCACGGAGCCCGTCACGGACGGGACAGCGGTCCTGGGGACATCGGCGCTGGGTGCCGGTCCGAAGCCCTCACGGCCGTCTCCTCGGGCGGGTACGTGCTGACGGCCGAGTCCGTCGGGACCGCGCCGCCCTCGGCTCGGTGTCCGGGCCCGGCGGCGCCGCACGGGTCCTCGCCGTCGACCGGGTGCCGACCTCTGTCTCGCCCGGCCGCCACACCGCGACGGTCACCTCCGCCGCCGTCGGACGGTGACCGCCCGTGGACATCCCTCGGACGCCCACCGGGGGTCCGTCGTTCACCTCGTCCCAGCATCCTCGTCCTGGCGCAGCTCGCCCAGGTCGCCACAGATCGTTCCGTGAAGGGAACACCTCGATGAGAGTCACCAAGTCTCTGGCAGCGCTCGCCTCCGGCGCGCTGCTCGCCGGCATGGCGCTGGTCGCCGTCGCCGCGCCGGCCTCCGCCAACGACGAGAGCCCCGTGCTCGCGGGCGGGATCTACTGGTTCGCCACGGCCGGTCCCCTGGCCTCACAGTCGGCAGCGACGCAGATCACCTCGGGCTCTCTCACCGCTCGCCCGTGGGTGACGCTCACCACGGAGAACGCGTGCCCGGCAGGCACGAACAACCTGCAGTCGTACGTGCGCATCCCGCAGGCCGGGGTCGCCGAGGAGCTGTGGGACCAGGTGCCCATGGGTGCCCCCGCGACGGCCCAGGACGCCGATGGTCGCTTCTACACGACCACGACGCTCCAGGCCGACCGCATGCAGAAGCCGCAGATCCTGGCGTACAACCTCGCCAACGGGGGCTCGGGCACGTTCCCGTTCATCTCGGTCTGCAAGGACATCGCCGGCACCACGCTGGCGAGCTTCCGCACCGCGGTCGCGGTGTCCGGCACGACCTCGACCGACATCGCGTGGACGATCGCCTCCCCGGCCTACACCGGCGGCGGCGCCACCGCGGTCGCGACCACCACCACGCTGGCGACCCCGACGGTGAGCGGCACGGACCTGACGCTCTCGGCGACGGTGGCGCCCGGCGCCGCGGCCGGCACGGTGACGTTCCTCGACGGCGCGACCACGCTCGGCACCGCCCCGGTCACCGGCGGCACAGCGACGTACACCTACGCGCCGGCCATCGGCGCGCACAGCTACAGCGCGACGTTCACGCCCACGGACGCAGCCGCCTACGCCGCCTCGACGTCCTCCGCGGTCGACGTGACGCTCGGCACGGCGACATCCGGCGAGCTGACCCTCGTCCTCGGGGTCCCCGGCCAGCCGCTCGGCGAGCCGGGCACGCTGCTGCTGACGCTGCCGGCCGTGCCTCAGGTGCAGCTCACCGGCGCCAGGGACTCCGGCAACACCCGCGTCACCGCCGGCGCGCCGCTTCCCGCCCTGACGGTCACCGAGACCCGGCGCGACGACCTGCTCACCGGCTGGGAGGTCAGCGTCCAGGCGTCCGACTTCACCGGCACCGCTGGCACCGTCTCGGCCAAGTACCTCGGTTGGACGCCCGCCACCCCGGTCATCACGCCGGACGCCGGTAGCCCGCTCATGGTGCAGGCCGGCGGAGCGGTCGCCTCGGCCCTCGACGTGCCCGCGAGCCTCGGGCTCAGCAGCAGCCAGACCCTCGGCCGTAGCACCGCCAGCGGGCGCGGCGTGACCTCGCTCGCCGCGGCCCTGGCCATGGCGATCCCGGCTGCCACCGCGGAGGGCACCTACACCTCCACGGTGACGGTCACGCTGGTCGCCGGCTGACCTCGCCAGAGCCCCGACCGCAGCCCGTCGCCGATCACGAGGTGGAGCATCTGATGAAGTCCCTGGTCACCCGTACAGGGCGCCTCGTGATCGGCGCGGCGCTGCTCGGGGCGACACTGGTCGGCCTCGGCCAGCCGGCGCTCGCCGAGGGCGAGGCCACCGCGTGGTCGGCGACCCCGACCACCGACGAGGGTGCGCCGGACGGCCGGATCCGCTACGAGCTGGAGGCCGCCCCGGGGGCCGAGGTCCTGGACCGCGTCCTGGTCACCAACTCCTCGACCGTCGAGCGGACGTTCCGCGTGTACGGGGCGGACGGCTTCAACACGGCGACCGGCGGCTACGACCTCGAGCCGGCCGCGACGGCGCCCACCGACGTCGGCTCGTGGGTCACCGTCGAGTCGTCGGAGGTGACCATCCCCGCGCTGTCCGAGGCGGTCGTGGCGTTCACGGTCGAGGTGCCCGCCGGGGCCGCTCCGGGGGACCACCCCGGTGGCATCGTCGTCTCGGTGGTCGACGCCAATCTCCCGGAGTCCGGCGTGATCGTCGACACCCGGGTCGCCGTGCGGCTCAACGTGCGCGTGGCCGGCGAGGTCTCGGCCGCGCTGGAGGTGCGCTCGGTGAACGCCTCCTACGGGTTCACAGGGGTCCCCTTCGCCGGTGCGCCGACCACCGTGACGTACGAGGTGGTCAACACGGGCAACGTCAAGGTCATCGGGACGCCGCGGCTGCGGCTTGTGGGGCCCTTCGGGATCACCATCGCCGAGCTCGAGCCCGAGGAGCTCCGCGAGGTGCTGCCGGGTGACTCGTTCACCGTCACCTCGGTGCTCGAGGGGGTCGCCCCGGCCGTGGTCCTCACGGCCGTCGTGGACGTCACGATGGCCGCGGCCCCCGGCCCGGCGACCGAGGTCCCGCTGGTCTCGAGCACTGGCCGCAGCATGGTCGTCGCGATCTCGTGGACCGGCCTGCTGCTGGTCATCGCCCTCGGCGTCGCGGTGTGGGTTCTGGTGCGCCGCAGGCGCCTGCGGCGCCTGCACGGTGAGCGGGAGTGGGACCGCGCGCTCGACGCGGCGCGGCGCGGCGGCGGCGACGTGGTGGGTGTCGCGGGCGCTGGCCCTGCCGGCGGTCCGTCGGTCGGGGCCGTGCTGACCCTCGTCCTGGCCCTCGGTGGTGCGGCGATCCTGCTGCCGGCACCCGCAGCGCAGGCGGCAGACGACGACCTGCTCAACCTCACCATCCCGGCGTCTCCGGCCACCGCGACCCCGGCGCCCACGGCGCCCACGGCGCCCACGACGACCCGCCGGCCCAGCGCCTCCTTCGGCTCCAGCAGCGGCGGCGGTGGCTCGGCGGTCCCCGTCCCGGAGACCGTCGTCGAGCCGGTGGCGGACGTCGCGGACGACGGCGAGGCCACGGCCGCGGGCGACGGGCCGGCGCCCGACCTCCAGTGGGTAGCCCAGGGGCGCGGCTGGGGCGCGGCGCAGTGGGGCCTCGTCGGGCTGGGCGCGACCGGCGCCGCGGCGGGGCTCGGCTTCGCCGGGCGGGCACTGATCATCGGACGACGTGGAGCGGGAGCAGCCTGATGCGAGACCTCACCCCGGGGGAGCCGGGCACCCCGGCCGTGCCCATGGCCCACGGGTCGTCGGGACCGACGGTCGTCCTGCCGGCGGTGGTGGCCGGGGGCCCGGTGCCCGTGGTCAACCACGCCTCGGCGCCCGCGCCCAGCCTGGCCACGGTGGCCCACCCGGCCACCACCCCCGGTCCGGCGCCCGCCGTCGGCAGCGCGGCGACCTTCTGGTCCGACGACCTGCCGGACGACCCGTTCGTCGCGCAGACCGCCGAGGCGATGACCCGCACCGACCTCTACGCCGCCCCGCGCGTGGTGCCGCCGTCGATCCCACCCACCGGCCTGGCCGAGCTCCAGGCACGCAGCATCTCGGCGTGGTTCGGCTCGCACCAGGTGCTCGACCGGGTCTCGCTGACGATGCCGCCGGGCCAGGTGACGGCCCTCATCGGCCCGTCGGGCTGCGGCAAGTCGACCTTCCTGCGCATCCTCAACCGCATGCACGAGCTGGTGCCCTCCGCGTCGTTGGCCGGCGAGGTCATGCTCGACGGCCACGACATCTACGAGGCCCAGCGGCGCGTCACCGAGGCCCGCCGGGACATCGGCATGGTGTTCCAGAAGCCCAACCCGTTCCCGGCCATGTCGATCCGCGAGAACGTGCTGGCCGGCCTCAAGCTCACGGGCGTCAAGGCGTCGAACGCGACGAAGGACGACCTGGTCGAGGAGTCGCTCACCAAGGCCGGCCTGTGGCGTGAGGTGCGGGACCGCCTCACGGCGCCCGGCGGTGGCCTGTCCGGGGGCCAGCAGCAGCGGCTGTGCATCGCGCGGTCGCTCGCCGTGCGGCCGCGCGTCCTGCTCATGGACGAGCCGTGCTCCGCGCTCGACCCCACGTCCACCCGGGTCATCGAGGACACGATGGCGGAGCTCATGCACGAGGTGACGATCGTCATCGTCACGCACAACATGCAGCAGGCGGCCCGCGTCTCGCAGCAGTGCGCGTTCTTCCTCGCGGAGCAGGGCACACCGGGGGTGATCGTCGAGCACGGCGACACCGGCGCGATGTTCAGCAACCCGCGCGACGAGCGCACCGAGGCCTACGTCGGCGGTCGCTTCGGCTGAGCGGCTGAGCGGCTGAGCGGCACGGTCGGGATGAACACCGCGGCGGGGGACCCGTGGCGTTCAACGACCGGCCACCGGGCGTTCACCGGGGTGTGACAGCCTCCGCCGGTCGTCGCCCGAGACCCGCACGGCGCACACTGGACCCATCGGGTCCGTGCGGTCGTCGGCTCGTACCGAGCAGGAGAGCCGTCACCCGTGACCAGCCCGAACGGCATGCCCCAGGACCCCTGGCGCGCGGCGCACCGCGCAGCGCCCGCGCGGACCCTCGTGGAGGTCTTCGCCGCGACGGCCGCCCGGCACCCCCGGGCCGTCGCGATCGACGACGGCGACGAGGTGCTCACCTACGCCGCGCTCGCCGAGGCCGTGCGGATCCGGGCCGAGCGGCTCACCGCCGCCGGTGTGCGGCGCGGGGACCGGGTGGGGGTGCGGGCCACCTCGGGAACCGTCGGCCTCTACCTGTCGATCCTCGCGGTGCTGCGGGCCGGGGCCGCCTACGTCCCGGTCGACGCCGACGACCCGGACGACCGCGCGCGCCGCACCTTCGCCGAGGCGGGGGTGAGCGTCGTCGTCGGGGACGGGCTCGAGCTCGCGGCGCCCGACGGCACCCCGGCGACCCTCGCCCCCGGGCCGCACCCCGACCAGGCGCCCGGGCCCCACGACGACGCGTGGGTCATCTTCACGTCCGGGTCCACCGGCCGGCCCAAGGGGGTCGCCGTGACCCACCGCAGCGCCGCGGCGTTCGTCGACGCCGAGGCGGGGCTCTTCCTGCGCGACGCCCCGATCCGGCCAGGGGACCGTGTGCTCGCCGGCCTGTCGGTGGCGTTCGACGCGTCGTGCGAGGAGATGTGGCTCGCGTGGCGGCACGGCGCCACGCTGGTTCCGGCACCCCGGGCGCTCGTCCGCGCGGGCCTGGAGCTGGGCCCGTGGCTCGTGGAGCGCGAGATCACGGTGGTCTCGACCGTGCCGACCCTCGCCGGGCTGTGGCCCGTCGACACCCTCGACGCCGTCCGGCTGCTGATCTTCGGCGGCGAGGCCGTCCCGCCGGAGCTCGCCCAGCGCCTCGCCCGCCCCGGCCGCGAGCTGTGGAACACCTACGGGCCCACCGAGACCACCGTCGTCGCCTGCGGCGCCCTGCTCGAGCCCGACCAGCCCGTCCGCATCGGCCTGCCCCTGGACGGCTGGGACCTCGCGGTGGTCGGCCCGGACGGCACACCGGTGCCGGACGGCGGCAGCGGCGAGCTCATCATCGGCGGCGTCGGCCTGGCCCGGTACCTCGACGCCGAGCTCGACGCCGTGCGGTTCGCCCCGATGCCGTCCCTGGGCTGGGACCGCGCCTACCGCACGGGCGACCTCGTGCGGCTGGACCCTGCCGGTCTCGTCTTCCTCGGCCGGGCGGACGACCAGGTCAAGGTCAACGGCCACCGGATCGAGCTGGGTGAGGTGGACGCCGCGCTGCTCGCCCTGCCGGGCGTGGGTGCCGCGGCCGCCGCCGTGCGGCGCACGCCGGCCGGCACCGCCCTGCTGCTCGGCTACGTCGTGCCGGCCGACGCCGACCGGCCGGGCGGGCTCGACACCGCCGCGCTGCTGACGCTGCTGCGTCGCGAGCTGCCGGCCACGATGGTGCCGCTGCTCGCCGTCGTCGACGAGATCCCGACCAAGACCTCCGGCAAGGTGGACCGCGACGCGCTGCCCTGGCCGCTCGCGGGTCTGGGTGACCCGGGCGCCACGACCCTGCAGGGCGTGGCGGCGTGGGTCGGCGAGCAGTGGACGGCGGTCATCGGCGTGCACCCCACCGACGACGAGGACGACTTCTTCGCGCGCGGGGGCAGCTCGCTCACCGCGGCCCAGCTGGTCTCCGCGCTGCGCGCGCGCTACCCCGAGGTGACGGTCGCCGAGGTGTACGACCACCCGGCGGTCGGGGACCTCGCGGCGCACCTCGCGGCGCGCTGGCCCGACGCCGAGGCCACGACCCTGCCGCCCGGCGCAGCGCCGGCCCGTCCGGTGCCGCCCGGCGCCCAGGCCGTCCAGCTGCTCGCCCTGCTGCCGCTGCGCACGCTCGTCGGCCTGCGCTGGCTCACGGCGCTCGCGGCGGTCAACGCGGTGCTCGACGCGCTGTGGCAGGTGCCGTGGGCCGTGGGCGTCTCGTGGTGGTGGGTGCTCGCCGGCTGGGTGCTCACGGTGAGCCCGGTGGGCCGGATGGGTGTCACGGCGCTCGCGGCGCGACTGCTGCTCGCCGGGGTGAGCCCGGGGACGTACCCGCGGGGCGGCTCGGTGCACCTGCGGCTGTGGGCGGCCGAGCGCCTGGCCGAGGGCTTCGGCGCCCTCACCCCCACCAGCGCGCCATGGGTGGGGCTGTACGCCCGCGCCCTGGGGGTGCGGATGGGCCCCGACGTCGACCTGCACACCGTCCCGCCCGTGACCGGCATGCTCACGCTCGGTGCGGGGTGCGCCGTCGAGCCCGAGGTGGACCTGTCGGGCCACTGGGTCGACGGCGACGTGGTGCACATCGGCGCCGTGACGATCGGGGCGGGGGCCACCGTCGGCGCACGCTCGGTGCTCTACCCGGGCGCCCACGTCGGGCCCGGGACGGACGTGGCGGCCGGCTCCGCCGTGCACGGGACCACCGGCGACGCCGAGTACTGGGTGGGCTCGCCCGCCACCCGGGCGCACGAGGCCCGTCACCCGTGGCCCGCCGCGCGCCCCGTCCCCGCGCGCGCGGCCGGCTGGGTGCTGGCCTACGGCGCCGCGGGGACGCTCGTCGGTGCGCTGCCCGTGCTCGCCGTCGGGGTCGGCCTGCTCCTGCTCGCGCCGGCCGTGCGCACGGCCCCGACGCTGGGCGACGCCGTCGGGCCCGTGCTGCTCGCCGGCCTGGCGGCCACCGCCGCGGCGTACCTCTGCTACGCGGTGCTGGTGGTCGTGACCGTGCGGCTGTTCGGCCGCGGGATCCAGGAGGGCTACCACCCGGTGCGCTCGCGCGCCGGCCTGCAGGCCTGGACCGTGGAGCGCCTCATGGACGCCGCGCGCACCGTGCTCTTCCCGGTCTACTCGGCGGTCGGCACCCCCGTGTGGCTGCGCCTGCTCGGCGCCGAGGTGGGCCGCGGCACGGAGATCTCCACCGTCGTGGGCCTGCCCGGGATGATGCGGCTCAAGGACGGGGCCTTCCTCGCGGACGACACGATGGTCGCGCCCTACGAGCTCGGCGGCGGTTGGGTCCGGGTGGCCTCGGCCAAGGTGGGCCGCCGGGCCTTCGTCGGCAACTCCGGCATGACCGCGCCCGGCCGCACGGTGCCCAAGAACGGGCTCGTCGCGGTGCTCTCGGCGACCCCCCGGCGCACGCGGGCCGGCTCGAGCTACCTCGGCAGCCCACCCGTGCTGCTGCCCCGGGACGCGACGCTGGACGACCCGGGCCGCACCTACGACCCGCCGGCGCGGCTGCGGTGGGCGCGCGGAGCGGTCGAGGCGTGCCGGGTGGTGCCGGCCCTCATGGTCGGCGTGCTGGCGCTGTGCACGCTGCTGACGCTGCAGGCGATCGTCCTGAGCGGCGGATGGGGCCTCGCCGCGGCGCTCGGCGGTGTGGTGCTGCTGGGCACGGGGGCGGTCGCCGCGCTCGTGACGATCGCCGCGAAGTGGCTGCTGGTGGGTCGCTTCCGCGCCGGGGAGCACCCGCTGTGGAGCTCGGCCGTGTGGCGCGGGGAGCTGGCCGACACCTTCACGGAGATGGTCGCGGCGCCGTACTTCGCCGACGCGGTGACGGGTACTGTCGCGCTGGTGTGGTGGCTGCGAGGGATGGGTGCGCGGATCGGGCGCGGCGTGTGGTGCCAGACGTACTGGCTGCCGGAGGCGGACCTGGTCCACCTCGGCGACGGCGCGGCGGTGGGCCCCGGCTGCGTGGTGCAGACCCACCTCTTCCACGACCGGGTGATGAGCCTGGACACGGTGCGCCTGGGTGCGGGCGCCACCCTCGGCCCGCACGGGGTCATCCTCCCGGCGGCCGAGCTCGGTGCCGGGTCGACGATCGGCCCGGCGTCGCTCGTGCTGCGCGGCGAGCGGGTCCCGGCCGGGTCCCGCTGGGTCGGCAACCCCATCGCACCCTGGCGCCGGGAGCGGGCGGCCGCGTGAAGCCGGCACCCGCCGAGCCCCGGGACCCGTACCAGCCCACCGGCGGCAGCACCGCGTTCCACGTCGAGCACTACGACCTGGACCTCACCTACCGCGTCGCGCCCAACCGCCTCACCGGCACGGCGACGCTGCGCGTGCGCGTGCAGCGCGAGCTCACCGAGCTGGCGCTCGACCTCGTCGGCCTGGCGGTCGAGCGGGTCACCGTCACCGGGGCGACCCTCGTGCGGCACCAGCACCGCGCCAGGCGCCTCGTGCTGCGCCTGGCCGCGGCCGTCGCGCCGTCGACCGTCCTCACGGTCACGATCCGGTACGGCGGCAACCCGGCCCCGGCCCCGAGCCCCTGGGGGCCGGTGGGCTGGGAGGAGCTGCACGACGGTGTCGTCGTCGCGAGCCAGCCCACCGGCGCCCCGACCTGGTTCCCGTGCAACGACCGGCCGGCCGACAAGGCGACCTACCGCACGTCGCTGACCGTGGACAGCCCGTACCGGGTGCTCGCGCACGGCGTCCTCGTCTCGACCCGGGCCCGCGCCAGCACCACCACGTGGGTCTACGAGGAGCAGCACCCGACGTCGACGTACCTCGCGACGGTGCAGATCGGCCAGTACGACCGGATGCTGCTCGCGGCGGGTCCGGTGCCGCAGCACGCCGTCCTGCCCGCGGCGCTGCGGCCGGCGGTCCAGGTGGGCCTCGCCCAGCACCGCGCGATGATGACCCTGTTCATCGAGCTGTTCGGCCCCTACCCGTTCGAGCAGTACACGCTGGTGGTCACGCCGGACGAGCTGGAGATCCCCCTCGAGGCGCAGGGGGTGTCGATCTTCGGCGTCAACCACCTGGTGGAACCCGTCGAGGGCGACGAGCGCCTCATCCCGCACGAGCTCGCGCACCAGTGGTTCGGCAACTCCGTCTCCGTCGCCTCGTGGCAGCACATCTGGCTCAGCGAGGGCTTCGCGTGCTACGCCGAGTGGCTGTGGTCGCAGGCCGCCGGCGGTCCCAGCGCCGACGCGATGGCGCGGCTGTGGCACGGCCGGCTCGCGAAGCTCCCCCAGGACCTCGTGCTCGCCGACCCGGGCCACGCGCGGATCTTCGACGACCGCGTCTACAAGCGCGGGGCGCTGACGGTGCACGCCCTGCGGCTGGCGCTGGGGGACGACCCGTTCTTCGACCTGGTGCGCGGCTGGACGTCGCGGCATGCGGACGGCTCGGTCACCACGGCGGACTTCCGGGCGCACTGCGCCGAGCACGCGACGGCGGCGGGCGGCCAGCGCCTGGCCCGCGCCGTCGCCGAGCTCCTCGAGTCCTGGCTCGACCGGCCGCGGCTGCCCAAGCTCGCCTCGCGATAGGTCCGTGCCCGTGCCCGTGCCCGTGCCCGTTCCCGGGCCGCCGGGCCGCGGGGCCGCCGTCGGCTCAGCCGGCCGCGAGCCGCGCGAGCACCGCGGCGCCGTCGTGCACCCGCACGTCCACCACGGGACGGCCGGCCCGGCGGGCGACCCACCGGGGGCCCGGGCTCGCGGCGGACGGGGCGGCCACGGCGACCGCGCCGACGACGCCAGGCCCGAGCAGGAGGGGCGCGATCGCCAGGACGGTGCCGCGATGGTGCGCCACGCCACCGCGCGGGCCGCCCGCCCCGCCGAGCTCGAGATCCGCCGGGTCGACGAGCAGCCCGGTGCCCAAGGCCTTGAGCGCTGCCTCCTTGCTGACCCAGACGTGCGCGAGGCCGGCGTCCGGGCCGCGGTCCGGACCGGGTCGCGACCGGTCGTGACGGCGGCGCTCGGCCGCGGAGAGGGCGACGCCCGCGAGCGGGGCGGCGCCGACCGCTGCGGGCGACGCGACGTCCACCCCGACCGGGCCCGCGGTGGTGAGCGCCACGGCCACCCGCGGACCCGAGCGCGTGAGGCTCACGTGCAGCGGTTCGCCGCCCGGTGGCCCGGCCACCGTGACCCGGCCGTGCGGTCCGCCGCACGAGGCGCAGGCCACGCGCAGGTCGACGTCCCGTGGCGCGCACCCCAGGCGCTCGCCGAGCACCCCGCGGAGCAGCGCCCGGGCGAGGACGAACCGTGCCGCCTGGTCCGGGGGGAGCGCTGCGGCGCGCGCAGCCTCCACCGGGTCGAGGTGGCGCAGCAGGGCGGAGGTCTCCCGCCCGCGCGGACCGGTCACCCAGACGGCGACGACCGCTCGACGGTCCCGGGAACGGTGCACCCGCCCATCCTCGCGCCTGCCGGGCCGTCGGGCGCCCGGCGGCGGTCCTCGGGCGGGTTCCTGCGGAGCGCCTCAGGCTGCGGTGACCGGTTCTCCCCGGTCGGACCGCTCGGCCGGCCGGAACGCCGCGTGGCGCAGCCGGCCGAGCCCGCCCGGCACCGGACCGGCCTCGACGTAGTAGTCGAACCGCGGGACGTCGTCGGGGTGCTGGGCCAGGTCGATCACCTCGACGGCCAGCACCTCGCCCTCGCTGTGAGGATCGCTCGACGCGAGGGTCTGGCCGGCCAGCGGGCCGTCGATGAACTCGTACTCCGACACGGGGTACCTCCTGGGGGTGGTGGCGGCACGGCTGCGGGATGTGCCCCGACCGTAGGCCGCCGGCCTGAACGGGCGGTGTCCTCGGGGTGACGGGCGGACCACGGCGCTCACGTCGGCAGGTCCGGGGCCGATGGGTGGGGCGTCGGGCCGCCACGGGTCCCGACGGACCCGACCGGGAGCAGCGCATGCTGGGATCGACCCTCGCCGCAGGAGTGCTCGCCCTGGTCGCCGCCACGGGTGCGGCACCCGCACCGGGCGGGCCGCACGACGTCGCGACGACCACCGCCGTCGTCGTGACGTCGGCCCCGGACGGTGCGCTGCGGGTCACGGTCTCGGTGGCTGCGGCCCGGGGCGGGGCCGCAGCGGCCCCCACGGGCACGGTCGCCGTGCTCGACGACGGCGCACCGGTGGCCCTGCTGCCGCTCGACGGCGGCACGGCGTCCCTCACGACGTCGGCCCTCGACCCGTCCGTCGCCCACCGCCTCAGCGCGCGGTTCGCGGCCACGGCCACGCATGCCGGCTCGTCCTCCGCCCCGGTGGAGGTCGCGGGCCCCGCCCCGGCGAGCGGGGCCGCCGGCGCCGTCGCACTGACCATCCCCGCGGGGCTGCTGTCGATCACCTCGGCGGCAGGGCAGGTCGTGGACCTCACCCCGCGCGGCCGTACCGGGCGGGGACCGACGACGGGCCTCGCCCGCGTCGTCGTCACCGACACCCGCGCCGGCAACCTCGGCTTCACCGTCTCGGCCACGCTCGTCGCCGGGCCCGGGCGGCGGCCCGACGCTCGCTCGGCT
>NZ_DAORSQ010000027.1:0-17491 GCF_035443605.1 Actinotalea sp.
CTGGTGGAGCGCTTCCGGGTGGGTTGAGCACGTGCGCCGTCCGGGACCATCGGCCCCGGACGGCGGGGCGGCGCTCCGGAGAATAGGACGTGCCCCGGCCGTGCGCGGCCGCCCTCGACGTCGAGAGGCCCGTCCTGGTGAGTGCCTACCCGCACCTGCTCGCTCCCGGCCGGATCGGCTCCCTCGAGCTGGCGAACCGGATCCTCTTCCCCCCGATCAGCACCCGGATGACGGGTGCGGACGGCGCGGTCAGCCCGCGCGAGACCGCCTACCTCGCGGCCAGGGCTGCGGGGGGCGCCGGGCTGGTCGTCACCGGTGCCCTGCTCGCGGCCACCGACTTCGAGCCGCCCAGCGGCCTGATGCCCCGGGTCGACGACGACGCCTTCCTCCCCGCCCTGCGTCGGATGGTCGACGCCGTGCACGCCGCGGGCGGACGGATCAGCGCGCAGCTGTCGCCGGGCACGGGCCGGCTGGGGCCGGCCGAGCCCGGCCGGGGCGCGCCGGTCTCGGCCTCCGCCACCCCGTGGGTGCGCGACCCCGCCGTGGCGTGCCGACCGCTGGACGTCGCGGAGCTCGAGCTGCTCGTGCGCCGCGCCGGCCAGGCCGCGGCCCGTCTGGCCTCGGTGGGTGTCGACGCGATCGACCTGCACGGGCACTCGGGTGCCCTCGTCGACCAGCTCCTCACGGCCCTGTGGAACCACCGCACGGACGCGTACGGAGGGTCGGTCGCCCGGCGGACGCGGTTCGCCGTCGAGCTCGTCACGGCCGTCCGGGCCGCGGCGCCCGGACTGCCCGTGAGCTTCCGGCTCACGGTGGCCCACCACCTGCCGGGCGGGCGCGAGCTCGCCGAGTCGATCGAGATCGCCGCGCTGCTGCGCGACGCAGGGGTCGACCTGCTCGTCGTCGAGGAGGGCGGCCCGCCGTCCCCGGCCGTCATGGCGCCCCCGAACTACCTGCCGGCGGGCCTGCACCTGGCCGGTGCCGCCGCGCTGCGCGCCGCCGTCGGGATCCCGGTGGCCGTGGCCGGTGCGATGACCCCCGACCTCGCCGAGGCGGCGCTCGCCGCGGGCCAGGTGGACCTCGTCGGCTTCGGGCGAGCCCTGGTCGCCGACCCGGACCTGCCCCGCGCGCTCGCCGCCGGCGAGCCCGGTGCCGCGCGCCCATGCGTGCGCTGCAACGCGTGCTTCGACGCCGTGCGCGCCGGGGCGACCCTCGTCTGCGCCGTCAACCCGCAGGTCGGTCTGGAGGCGGTGCCGCTCCTCAGGGCCACCCGCCCGCAGCGCGTCGTCGTCGTCGGCGGCGGGCCCGCCGGCCTCGAGGCGGCGAGGGTCGCGGCCCTGCGCGGGCACCGGGTCGACCTGCACGAGCGGCGGGACCAGCTCGGCGGCGTGCTCGTCGATGCCGCGCGCCCCGCCTTCAAGCACGAGCTCGCCAGCCTCGTCCCGTGGTACCGCGACCGGCTCGCCGAGCTCGGGGTCACCGTGCACCTGGGTCGCGCGGTCGACCGCAGCTCGCCGGCCCTTGCTGCGGCCGACGTCGTGGTCGTGGCGACCGGTGGGCTACCGGTCCGGCCGGCGATCGGCGGACTGGACCGCGCCGACGTCCTCGACGTCATGGACGTGCACGGCGGGGCGGCGGTCGGTCGGCGCGTCGTCGTCGCCGGCGGCGGGTTGACGGGGGCCGACGTCGCCCTGGCGCTCGCGCTCGACGGGCACGCCGTGACGCTCGTCGAGGTGCAGGACGCGATCGTGCCCGGCCGGGCGACCGTCAACCGCGGCGCCGTGCTGGCACGGCTGGCCGACGCGGGGGTGGTGCTCCTGCCCTCGACGAGCGTGCTGGGCAAGCACGACGACGGCGTGCACGTCGACGGTCCGCTCGGGCGCGAGGTGCTCGCCGCCGACACGCTCGTGCTCGCGCTGGGCGTGCGCCCGAGCACCGAGCTCGTGGGCAGCGGCGCCGTCGAGGACCCACGCGTGCACCTCGTCGGGGACTGCCTGCAGCCCTCGACGGTGGGTGCGGCGGTGCACTCCGGCTACCGGGCGGCGCTGGCGATCTGAGGAGGCCCGACCCGCGCGTCCAGCCAGGCGCCCAGCTGGTCGGCCGGGACCGGCCGCGACAGGTGATACCCCTGGGCGGACTGGCAGCCGAGCTCTGCCAGCCGGTCCCAGGTGCTCTGGTCCTCGACCCCCTCGGCGATGACCCGCAGGCCGAGGTTGTGGGCCAGGTCGATGCTCGCCGAGACGATCACCTGGTTGGTGTCGGCCGCCAGGTTCATGACGAAGCTGCGGTCGATCTTCAGCTCGTGCACGGGCAGGCGCTGCAGATAGGCGAGCGACGAGTACCCGGTGCCGAAGTCGTCCAGCGACAGGCTGACGCCGAGGGCTGCCAGCGAGCCGAGCACGAGCAGCGCCCGGTCCGGGTCCACCATGACGGAGCTCTCGGTGATCTCCAGCGCGAGTCGCTCGCCGGGCACGCCGTGCCGCGTCAGGGCAGCGGCGACGTCGTCGTGCAGGTCGAGGTCGAGCAGGCTGCGCGCGGAGATGTTCACCGCGACGGCGAGGGGACGGTCGGCCGCCGCCCAGCGGGCGGCCTGGGCCAGTGCTCGGTCCAGGACGACGAGGGTGAGCGGCCGGATGAGGCCCGTGCGCTCGGCCAGCGGGACGAACTCGTCGGGGCCCAGCAGCCCGCGGGTGGGGTGCTGCCAGCGGACCAGCGCCTCGACCCCGGTGATCTGCCCGGTCTCGATGTCGGCCTTGGGCTGGTAGTGCAGCACCAGCTGGCCCGCCTCGATCCCACGGCGCAGCTCGCCCAGCAGGGCGAGGCGTGCGGGGCTGTTGGCGTCCTGCTCCGGGTCGTACACCGCCGTCCCCGTCTGGTGCTCCTTGGCCGCGTACATGGCGACGTCGGCGTGACGCAGCAGGGTCTCGAAGTCCTCACCATGCTCGGGGCTCACGGCGATGCCCAGCGACGAGTCGACGTCGAGGTCCACCCCGTCGACCGAGAACGGCTCGTCGAGGGCGGCGAGGATCTTCTGCGCGACGGCGACCGCGGCGCCCCGCCCGCCGACCTCCGGCAGGAGCACGACGAACTCGTCCCCACCCAGCCGCGCGATGGTGTCCTGCGCGCGCAGCACACCGGCCAGCCGCGGGCCGATCATGGTGAGCAGCAGGTCGCCGTGGTGGTGGCCGAGGGTGTCGTTGATCTCCTTGAAGCGGTCGAGGTCGAGCAGGAGCAGGGCGACGTCGTGACCGTGCCGCCTGCCCGCGGCGATCGCCTGCAGGGCGCGGTCCCGCAGCAGGCTGCGGTTGGGCAGCCCGGTGAGGGTGTCGTGCAGAGCGAGGTCGCGGTTGGCCTCCGACTGCTGACGCAGCCTCCGGCTCGCGGTGGCCACGAGGCGGAAGAGCGCGAGGTACAGGACCAGCAGACCGCCGGCGAGCCACGCGTACAGCACGGAGGTGTCCCGATCGATGGCCTCCGCGGTCTCGGCGAAGTTCGTGACGATCTCGATGACCACCTCGGGGCTCTCGTCCCCGAGCAGCGACAGCGATGTCGACCACCAGCACCTGCTCACCGGCGTGCGCACCGGGGTCGAACAGGTCGCTGTGCACGCGGGAGGAGTCGGCGATCTCGGAGACCACCGCGCCGGCGAGGGCTGCCCGGGCCGAGGCGGGCAGGTCGCCCCGCGTCCCGACCTCGGACCGGGCCGTGGAGAAGGCGACCGTGCCGTCCGCGAGCCAGGCGGTCGCGCCGAGCACCTGCTCGGCGATGACGGGGTTGTCGATGAGCTCCTGGGAGAAGGCGAGCTGCTGCGGGTTCGCGACGGTGATGCCGTCCGGCTTGGCCACGGTCCGCAGGAACGACTGGCTGACGAGCTGCAGGTAGACCTGGGCGGACGCCTCGGCGTTGGCCTGGGCGCGGGCGGCGATCACCGCGTGCAGCTGGTGCCCGATGACCGCCCCGAGGCCCAGGACGACGACGAGCGAGACGACCCCGAACCGCAGCAGCAGGGAGGGGCGGCGCAGGGCGCCGAGGGCGGTGTGCACCCGAGGTGCTGGGCGGCCGGTCATCACACGTTCATCATCGACGCTTCTGGGGGTGATCTTGACCCGCGCCACGACATCGGCTGCGCCGCGGCCGCAAGTGCCGCCCCGGCGTGCGCCGCGTCGATATGCTCGCGGGCGACCCCCCTCGACGACCAAGGACGGCGCCGTGAGCACCACCGACCAGCCCGTGCCGGCCCAGCCCGGCACCCCGGCCACCCTCCCGACGGACGCCCTCGGGTTCGCCGTCCCCTCGACGGTGCCGACGCACTGGTACAACCTCAACGCCGACCTGCCCGAGCCCGTGCCGCCGCACCTGCACCCCGGCACGCACGAGCCGCTGGTCCCGGACGACCTCGCCCCGCTGTTCCCGATGGCGCTCATCGCGCAGGAGGTCAGCACCGAGCGCTACATCGAGATCCCGGCGGCGGTGCGCGAGATCTACTCGCTGTGGCGCCCGTCCCCGCTCATCAGGGCCCACCGCCTCGAGCGGGTGCTCGGCACCGGCGCGCGGATCTACTACAAGTACGAGGGCGTCAGCCCCGTCGGATCGCACAAGCCCAACACCGCCGTCGCGCAGGTGTACTACAACGCGATCGAGGGCATCACCAGGCTCACCACCGAGACGGGCGCCGGGCAGTGGGGCGCCTCGCTGTCGATGGCCTGCTCGATGCTCGGCCTGACGTGCGAGGTGTGGCAGGTGCGCGCGTCCTACGACTCCAAGCCGTACCGCCGGTACCAGATGGAGACCTACGGCAGCGTGTGCCACCCGTCGCCGTCGGACCTCACGGCCTCGGGCCGCGCGATGCTCGCCGCCGACCCCGACACGACCGGCTCGCTGGGCATGGCCATCAGCGAGGCCGTCGAGGTCGCCGCCGGTGACCCGAAGGCGCACTACTCGCTGGGTTCCGTGCTCAACCACGTCATGCTGCACCAGAGCGTCATCGGCCAGGAGGTGCTGGTCCAGCTCGCCGAGGCGGGCGAGCGGCAGGCCGACATCGCCTTCGGCTGTGCCGGCGGCGGCTCCAACCTCGCGGGCCTGACGTTCCCGCTCATCGGCCAGAACCTGCGCGAGGGCACCACGACCCGCGTCGTCGCGTGCGAGCCGGCGGCGTGCCCGTCGATCACGCAGGGCGAGTACCGGTACGACTTCGGTGACGTCGCCGGGCTCACGCCGCTGCTCAAGATGCACACCCTGGGCAAGGACTTCGTGCCGCCGGCCATCCACGCCGGTGGTCTGCGGTACCACGGCATGGCGCCGATGGTCTCCCACGCGGTCAACCTCGGGCTGATGAGCGCCGTCGCGATCGAGCAGGACGACGCCTTCGCCGCTGGCGTCGTGTTCGCCCGGGCCGAGGGCGTGGTCCCGGCGCCCGAGTCCACGCACGCCGTCGCCGCGGCGCTGGACTACGCGCGGACCGCCGCCGACGGCGAGGTCATCGTCATCGGCCTGTCCGGCAACGGCGTGCTCGACCTGCCGGCGTACGCGGCGTACGTCTGACGGGTCGAGAGCCGGTCGTCGTAGCGGCGGTGGGTGAGGGTGATGCTGGTGAGCGAGCGGGCGTGTCCCTCACGCACCACCCGTCACATCGGCCGCTACGACGACCGGGGCGTGGCGGGTGGGCGGACGGGCTCAGTACGAGCCGACGTCGCACGTCCCGACGACGGCGCCGTCGGCGTCCTGGAGCACGAGTCGCAGCGCGGTGCCCGGCTCGAGCGTGCCGACCTCCGCCGCGTCCAGCAGCACGGTGCCCCGCGCGGGGTTGTCGGCCGACCATGTGCTCTCGGCCTCCCGGCGTGTGCCGTCCGGTGCGGTGAGCGTGGCCCGCAGACTGCCCGCCTCCGGGACCGTCGCCAGCGGGCCGATCGCCAGGCCCGCGCCGTCGACGGGGACGGACCGGGTGATGCCGGCGCGCGACGTCGAGTCGAACGGTGGGGTCCACGTCACGATCGCGTCGGCCAGCACGCCGGAGCTCTCGGAGCCGCTCGGCGCGCACCCCGTCGACCACGCACCTGAGGATTCGCTCATCCCGAGGCCGACGGCGGCACCGAACAGGCAGGCGGGCACGGCCAGGGCGGTGGCGGCCCAGCGCCACGGTGGCGTCACGGCGGCCTGCCCAGTCCCGGCCTGTGCCGGCGGTGACCGGCGGGCCAGCCAGGGGTGCGGCAGCGGGCGGCGCGTGGTGAGGACCACGGTCCCCGCGATGCTGTCGGCGAGGGTCTGGCCGCGCGGGTCCCACAGGGGGCGGAGGTAGCCGACGAGCAGGATCGCGTCGAGCAGGTGCGCCGCCCACCGCAGCAGCGTTCGCGCCAGGCCGGCCGGTCGGGCGTCGACCTCCCGCACGACGGCGATGCCGAGCACCAGCTGGCCGGGGGAGGCGCCGAGGTAGGCGCGCAGCACCAGCGCGGCGGCGAGCGCGGCGACGACCCAGCCGCTCGACGTCCAGGACACCGGCTGACCGACGGCCGAGAGCACGGTCGTGGTCGTCGTCGGCCCGGAGAAGAACGGCGTCAGCTGGGGTGGGTCGACGGGCTGGACGGGGAAGGCCAGCCACGTCACGCCGCCGAGGAGGGCGTTGTCGAGGAGCGCCGCGACGACACGTCGCGACCAGGCTGCGCGGGGCGGCAGGCCGGCCAGCGGCGGGCGCTGGTGCGGCAGCGTGCCGGGCATCGACCACCGCGCCGGGGCGTCCCACCCGGACGCCGCCCCCTGCTGCGTCATGGGGCCATCCTGGCCCCGCGGCGGGGGCGGGGGAAGGGGCGAGACGCACGGGCGGGCTGTCGCGGGCACGGTGCCGGCGGGCAGCCGCGGCGCCGTCGGACGTGACGGGGTCAGTCGCGCGGCGGGCGTCGCTTGCGCACGGCGCCCACGACGAGCCCGCGCGCCAGACCGAGCGGCCCCGGGGTGCCGGCACCGAGGCGCGTGACCTCGGTGGCTGCCGGCCCGCCGGGGACCGCGCGGGGCAGCGAGTCGGCGGCGACCAACCACGTGGGCACGCCGAGCTGGCGCAGCACGGCGGTCAGACGCTCGGACTCGAACACGCTGCCGCGCTCGAGCTCCTCGGCCAGCAGCTCGCCCACCTCGTCGGCGTCGCCCTGCCCGCAGGCCCGCACCAGCGGCCCGGCGATCTCGGCTCCGACGGGGTCCGAGGCCAGCTCGTCATCCGTCGGGTCCAGCGCGGACGGGTCGGACACGTACTCGCCGAGCACGTCCGCACCCACGCACAGGACCAGGCGCAGCACGCGGTCCTCGAGGACACTGATCCCCAGGGTCACCGTGCCGAGCTCCGCGGCGAGGCGCGCGGCGAGCCGGCCGATGTCGGCGCGGTCGCCGGCCACCGATCCCGCCGGGTTGTCCGCCACGGCGAGCGTCCACGGGGGCTCGGCCGGGCCGAGCCAGCCGCTGAAGCGGGCCTGCGTCAGCACGCCCAGGACGGCCTCGTGCGGGCTCACCTCGTCCACCGGATCGCCCAGGCGGACGGCCACACCGGCGTAGGTGAACCCGACCGCGGTCTCGTCCGGCCGGTCGAAGTCGTAGCTCATGACGTCATCGTGCCGCAGCGCGCCGGGCCGCGCACCGTCGGCGCCACGCGAGGTGCACGCGCGCCCGGCCACCGGGTGGCGGGTGCCCTCGCCGTCGTGCCCACGCCGCCGGTGCCCACGCCGCCGTGCCCACGCCGCCGTGCCCTCGCCGTCGTGCCCCGGGGTGGCCGGTCGCCGTGGCGGCGGTTGGTGCGGGTGGTGCTGCTGAGCCCGGTGGAGCGCCCCAGCGGCACCGTGCGCCACACGTGCCGCTACGACGACCGCGGATCGGCGTACCCGACGCCGCCCGTGCCTCGAGGCTCGGGCACTCGGACCACCCCGCCCGGCCGACGGCGCACGCGCCCTCGGGGGCGGTCAGCGGCTCGCCGCGTGACCGGCCGGCCCCGGCGCGGCACCGGGCCGGCCGCCGCGGCGGGTCCACTCGACCGCCGCGGCGATCTCGTCGAGCGTCCGGGCCGTGTCGCGCACCGCGTCGTGGAAGGTGTAGCGCAGCACCTGCAGCCCGAGCGAGCGGACGACGCGATCACGCCGTCGGTCCTCGGCGAACTGGCCCCGGTCGCTGTGGAAGGCGTAGCCGTCGAGCTCCACGACGACGACGTCCTCGACCAGCAGGTCGACCCGGCCGACGCCGTCCAGCATCACCTGCGGCACCGCCGTCAGTCCCCGCGCCCGCAGCCCGACCCGGACGAACGACTCCGCGATCGACTGGCTCCGGCCGTCGCTCACCCGCACGACCTGCTCGAACCGGAAGCCGCCGATGCTGGGGCGCTGCGCGAGGAGCCCGGCGCGGGACACGAGCCCGGTGCGCAGCGCTGCGTCGACCGCGGCGACGGCATCCGTCAGCGGCAGGCACCGCACGAGGTGGGACAGCGCGACCGATGGCGGAACGGTGAGGGCGACGCCTGACGCCGCCACACGCGTGTCCCGATGCAGGACCGTGCCTGTGGGCAGGTCCCCGGGCCGGCGCGCACCACGGTCCCGCGGGACCGCGACATGCGCGCCGCCCGCCGGCAGCACCAGCGGCAGGTTCCACCACCGGGCGGCGGACACGCACGTGAGCAGCCCGCTGGCACGGCGCGCGGTCTGGACGTCGTCCGGGGTGTCGGGAAGGGCGTAGATGCCGCGGCTCACCCGGATCACCTGGCCGGTCGTCGTGAGGTGGTTCAGCACCCGCGTCTCCGCGCGGGTCGTCGCGACGTCGGACCGCCGGGCGGACCCGTGCGCCGACCGCAGGGCCGCGAGGACCCGCCGGGCGGTCGCGTCCTCTCGTCCCATGGGAGTGAGGCTGCCGACGGAGGCGTCGTCGGGCGGCCGGGGGACCGAGTGGCTGGGGAGGGTGGCTGCCCGCTCGGTCCCTGTGCACGAGGCGGCGTCGGCCGGCCTCCGACCGACCGCCGCGTCCGGGCCGGCGGCGGTCGGGGCGCGGTCGTCGTAGCGGCGGTCGGTACTGGTGATGCTGGTGAGCGGGTCGGGCTGTCACACACGTACCGCCCGTCACATCGGCCGCTACGACGACCGGGTTGGGGCGGGTGGGAGTCGTGGGCAGGGCGCGTCCGACGACGACCGGGGTGGGGCGGGTGGGAGTCGTGGGCAGCGCGCGTCCGACGACGACCGGGGTGGGGCGGCGGGCAGGCGGGGCCGGGAACAGATCGGCGGGCGTTGAGGTTCACCCGCCAAGATGGTTGAATGTTTGACGACAAGAGCGGCAGGAGCCTCCCCATGATGCAGTTCGGCGTGTTCACCGTCGGTGACGTCACCCCCGACCCGGTGACGGGTCGCACCCCGACCGAGGCCGAGCGGATCCAGTCGATGCTGGCGATCGCGCTCAAGGTCGAGGAGGTCGGGCTCGACGTCTTCGCCACCGGCGAGCACCACAACCCGCCCTTCGTCCCCTCGTCCCCGACGACGATGCTCGGCTGGATCGCCGCGCGCACGGAGCGGATCGTGCTGTCCACCGCGACGACGCTCATCACGACCAACGACCCGGTGAAGATCGCCGAGGACTACGCGATGCTCCAGCACCTCGCCGGCGGCCGCGTGGACCTCATGATGGGCCGCGGCAACACCGGCCCTGTCTACCCGTGGTTCGGCCAGGACATCCGCAACGGCATCCCTTTGGCCGTCGAGAACTACGCCCTGCTGCACCGGCTCTGGCGCGAGGACGTCGTCGACTGGCAGGGCCGGTTCCGCACGCCCCTGCAGTCGTTCACGTCCACGCCGCGCCCGCTCGACGGCGTGGCGCCGTTCGTGTGGCATGGCTCGATCCGCAGCCCCGAGATCGCCGAGCAGGCCGCGTACTACGGCGACGGCTTCTTCCACAACAACATCTTCTGGCCGTCCGAGCACACCGCGCAGATGGTCCGGCTCTACCGCGAGCGGTTCGAGCACTACGGCCACGGCGCCGCCGACCAGGCCATCGTCGGGCTGGGCGGGCAGGTCTTCATGCGGCCCCGTTCGCAGGACGCCGTGCGCGAGTTCCGGCCGTACTTCGACGTCGCTCCCGTGTACGGGCACGGCCCGTCGCTCGAGGAGTTCACCGAGATGACCCCGCTCACCGTCGGCAGCCCGCAGCAGGTCATCGACCGCTACGCGGCGATGCGGGACGTCGTGGGGGACTACCAGCGCCAGCTCTTCCTCATCGACCATGCCGGGCTGCCGCTGGAGACCGTGCTCGAGCAGATCGAGATCCTCGGCACCGAGGTGGTGCCGGTGCTGCGCCGCGAGCTCGCGGTCGGCCGTCCAGCGCACGTCCCCGACGCACCCACCCACGCCGCCCTGGTCGCCGCAGCCGGGGGAGCGCGCGACGCCACCGTGCACGCACCGGCCGACGACGTCACGGGCTCCTCACCCCTGCCGCTGGCCGCGGGATGAGCGCCGACCTCCCCACGGCTCCGCGCGCCCTGCGACCAGCCGTCGACGCCGTCCCGCGCCGGCTCGTCGTGCTGTCGGCCGGGGTGCGCCAGCCGTCCTCGACCCGACTGCTGGCCGACCGGCTCGCGGACGCGACCGTCGCCGCTCTCGCCGCGGTGGGCGTGCCCGTCGCGGTGACCGTCGTCGAGCTGCGCGACCATGCCCGCGACCTCACCTCGATGATGCTCACCGGCGTGGCCACGCCGTCCGTGCAGACCATGCTCGACACGGTCGCCGGTGCCGACGCCGTCATCGCGGTGACCCCCATCTACACCGGCTCCTACCCCGGCATGTTCAAGGATGCCGTCGATCTCCTGGCGCCGGACGCCCTCGCGGGGGTGCCGGTGCTCGTCGGCGCCACGGCAGGGACGGGGCGGCACGCCCTGGCGCTCGAGTACGCGGTCCGCCCGCTGTTCGGGCACCTGCACGCCGTCGTGGTGCCGACGGGCGTGGTTGCTGCGACCGAGGACTTCGGCGAGGTGGCGGGCTCGAGCACCGCCGACGAGCGCCCGCTCGCGCAGCGGGTCGAGCGGGCGGCCCACGAGCTCGCCGCGCTGGTCGCGGCCCGCCCGCCGGCCGCGCCGCCGGCAGACCCGTTCGCGCTCACCACGAGCTTCGAGGACCTGCTGCGCGGACGGTGAGGGCACGGACCCGGGCGCCGGGTGGCCGGCGGTGTGCGCCCACCGGTGGATGACGCCCCGGGCGGGTGCCGCGCGGGATATCCTCCCGGCGCGGGTCGCTCGGTCGATGGGACCGGCGGAGGAGGGTCCATCGGGTGGGTGCCATCGAGGCCGTCTCGGTCGTCGCGGTCGTCGCGGGTCTGGTGACGGCCGCCCTGACGCTGCGCCACCGGCACCGGCCGGGACCGGCACAGCCGGTCGCCGCGATGCTCGTCGTCTCCGCTGCGTGGGCCGCCCTGGGGCTGACGGTCGGGGCGGTGGACGACGTCGCCACCAAGACCGCCGTCTTCCGCCTCATCTTCCCGGTCGGTGGCCTGCTCGCCGCCGCGGTCCTGTGGCACGCGCTGGTGCTCGCGCGTGGCCGGCCGTGGACGCGCGGGTCGTTGCTGCTGGCGCTGCTCGTCGAGCCCGTCCTCGCCGCGGTGGTCGCGGTGCTCGACGCGACCCGCCCGGTGCTGCTCGGGTCGACGGTGCTCGACGGCGACGCCTTCCTCCTCACGTTCCGCCCGCTCGCGTGGGCGCACATCGCGTACTGCCTGCTCGCCGTCGTCGTCGCCCTGGTGCTCATGGACCGGGCGCGGCGCGCGGCCATCCCGGCGCACCGCTGGCGCTACGCCGTCGCCATGCTCGCCCTCGTCCTGCCGGCGGTCGGCGCCGTGGTGTCGGTGAGCGGGGCCTCGACCTTCGGCGCCGTCGACCTCACCGGCGCGATGTCGGTCGTGACCGCGGGGATCTGGCTGTGGACGGGCGGTCGGGGCGATGCGACGGCCAGCCTGCCCATCTCGTTGCAGCAGGTCATCTCTGCTGTCGCGGACGGCGTCGTCGTGGTCGACGAGCGTGGCCGGGTGGTCCAGGCCAACCCCGCAGCCCACGAGCTGCTGGCACCCGACCGGGCCGCCCACGGGACCCCCGAGGTCCGACTCCTGGGACGGCTGTGGGAGGACCTGCTGCCCCGCGAGTCGGATGCGGCTGCCCGGGCCGGACGCCTCGTCACCACAACGACCGGCCGGGTCCTCGACATCCGGGTGACGGAGGTGGGGACGGGCGGGCTCACCCCCGCGTCCGTGGTCGTGGTGCGGGACGCCACCGACCGTGAGCGACTGCGTGCAGAGCTCGCGGACCAGGCCCTGCGGGACGGCCTGACCGGGTTGCACAACCGCCGCCACCTCGACATGGTGCTCGGACCGGCCGTGGCGGCCGCGCGGCTCGGCGGCCGCCCGTTGACGGCGGCGATGGTGGACGTCGACCGGTTCAAGGCGGTCAACGACGGGTACGGCCACGCCAGCGGCGACCGCGTGATCCAGGCGGTCGCCGACGTCCTGGCCACGAGCGTCCGTGCGGGGGAGACCCTGGTGCGCTACGGCGGCGAGGAGTTCCTCGTCCTGGTCCCGGAGGGCGACGCCGGCGCGGTGCTGGAGCGGATGGAGCTGGTGCGGCGCCGGTGCGCGGCTCTCGCCGTCGACACCCGGGCCGGGCAGGTTCGGGTGACCGTCAGCATCGGCGTCGCCGGGCTGCCGGACGGTGCGGGTGGCGACGGCCTGCTGCGGCTCGCCGACGAGGCGCTGTACGCGGCCAAGGCTGCGGGCCGGGACATGGTGATCAGCGCCCCGGCGTGCCCACCAGCCCCGCTGGGCACCCCGCTGAGCCCCCGCTGAGACCTCACGGGGCCCACCCAGGTGCGCAGCGGGTGCTCAAGGTGCGGCACGCCCTGCCGATGGGACACCTGGACCCGGCAGGAGCGTCATGACCACACCCTTCGAGGTGATCTCCCTGCTCGCGGCGGCCGTGGCGGTCGTCGTGGGCATCGTCGTGCTGCGCCGTCGGAACACCCTGCCCCTCGCCGGGCCGATGGCCGTCGTCATGGCCGGCGCGTCCTGGTGGGCCGTCAGCGGCTACCTCATCATGACCGCGCCCACGGCCGCCGTCCTGGCCCGCTGGTCGGCGTCGCTCGTCGCGAGCTCGAGCCTGCTCGTCGTCGGGGCGCTGTGGCACGCCATGGTGCTGTCCGGGCGCGGTGGGCGGATGACCCGGCGCCTGGCGGTGCAGCTCGCGGTGGAACCGGCGGTCATGGTGCTGCTGGCCGTGACCGACCCCCTGCACCACCTCGTCATCAGGGAGGTGGTGCCGCTCGACGGCGGCGGGATGGCCACCGTGCAGGGCCCGGCCATGTGGGCCCACGTCGCCTACTCCTACATCGTCTTCATGGCAGCTGCCTTCCTCGTCGTCTCGGCCGCCACGACGGCCGTCACCGGTCAGCGGTGGCGTTACGGGCTCATCCTCGCGGCCACCTCGATGCCCGTGGTGGGCACGGTGATCACCGTGTCGCGCACCGGTCGCGCGCCGTTCGTCGACATCACCTCGGCGCTCATGCTGGTCACGGTCGCCATCTGGCTGTGGGTCGAGCGCTACGCCTCGGGCATGCACCGGGTGCCCGTCACGGTGCGCCAGGTGCTCGAGGTCCTCGGCGACGCCGTGCTGGTGCTCGACCCGGCGGGCCGCGTGGTCCAGGCGAACCCCGCGGCACAGGCCATGCTCGGCCCGTCGGGGCTCGGTCTCGTCGACACCGTGGACGGCGCGCACTGGAGCGAGCTGGTCGACGAGGCGCACCTCGCCGACGTCCGCGCGGGCCGGACCGTGACCTACCCGGACGGGCACGTGCTCGACGTCCGCTCGGTGCCGCTCGCCGCGTCGGGCGGGGGAGGCGCGGGGGTGGTCGTCGTCGTGCGCGACGTCACCGCCGTGGAGGCCCTGCGCGCGGAGCTCGCGGAGCAGGCGGTGCGCGACGGCCTGACGGGCCTGCACAACCGGCGCCACCTGCACGCGGTGCTCGACGTCCTCGTCTCGGCGAGCCTGGCCGGGGGCTCCCCGCTGACCGCCGTGATGATCGACCTCGACCACTTCAAGACCGTCAACGACTCCCACGGGCACGCCGCGGGGGACGCGGTGCTCGTCGCGGTCGCGCGTGAGCTCACGGCCGCCGTCCGGGCAGCCGACGTCGTGGTGCGGATGGGCGGCGAGGAGTTCTGCGTCGTGCTGCCGGGGGTTGCCCCGGCCGAGGTGCTGCACCGGTTCGATGCCTGGCGTGTGCGCATCGCCGGGCTGGACCTCGTCCGCGGCGTGCGCGTGACCGTGAGCGCCGGGGTCGCGGGCCTGGGCCACGGCGGGAGCTCCGACGCGCTGCTGCGGAGCGCAGACGACGCGCTCTACGCTGCCAAGGTCGCCGGCCGTGACCGGGTGCTCCTCGGCGACCTGGCGACCACGACCTGACGGGAGGGCCATGCACACCGCGCTGGACCTCGTCTCGGCCGCGACCGTCGTCCTCGCCACCTGGGTGGGCGTCGCCCACGTGCGGCGGCGCGGCACGTCGCGCCTCGCGCTCCCCCTGGCCGCCGCGATGCTCGGTGCCGCCTGGTGGGCTGCGATGGGGCTCGGCGTGACCCTCGCCGCGACGCAGGCCGGGAGCGAGGCGTTCTTCCTCGCGCTGCTGCCCGGGGCGGGCGTCCTCGTGCTGGGCGCGTTCTGCCACGCCGTGGTGCTCCGGGCACGGTGCGCGCGTCACGCGGCGGCTCGTGGCGCTCCTGGCCCTGGAACCGCTCGCGCTCGTGGTCCTCGCGCTGACGCCGGGCTGGCGGCACGTGCTCCTGACGGTGGGCGAGCGGACGGCCGACGGCGGGGTCCCGATCCACCTCGGGCCGGGGTTCTGGGCGCACACGGTCTACAGCTATGTGCTGCTGGGGCTGGCCGCCGGGTTGCACGTGGGCGCGTGGCGGCGCGCGGTGACGGGTCAGCGCTGGCAGTACGGCGTCACGCTCGGGGCGATGGTGCTACCGGTGGTCGGCAACGTCACCTCGATCGCCCAGGCGGGCACGACCGGCTTCCGCGACCTGACGTCGGTCGCCTTCGTGCTCACCGCGGGTCTGTGGTGGTGGGTCGAGCGGCACGGCACCGCGATGGCTCAGGTCCCCGTCTCGACCCGCCAGGTCATCGAGGCGATCGGGGACGCGGTCATGGTCCTGGACGTCGGCGGCCGCGTGGTCCAGGCGAACCCCGCGGCGCAGGCGATGCTCGGCCCGCTGGGCTCCGGGATCGTGGACCGCGTGGAGGGCTCGCACTGGACAGACCTCCTCGAGCCGGACCGGCTCGCCATGGTCCGGGCGGGGCGACCGCTGGCGACCGAGGACGGCCGCGTGCTCGACGTGCGGGTGGCGTCCGTCGATGCCGGCGGCGAGCGCACCGGGACCGTGGTCGTGGTGCGCGACGTCACGGACGTCGAGCAGCTGCGGGGCGAGCTCGCGGAGCAGGCCGTCCGGGACGGGCTCACCGGGGTGCACAACCGGCGCATGCTCGACCAGCGCCTCGCACCGGCCGTCGATCTGGCCAGGGCCACGGGACGACCGCTCGTGGCGGCGATGGTCGACCTCGACCACTTCAAGGCGGTCAACGACCAGCACGGGCACGAGGTGGGTGACCGGGTGCTCGTGGCGGTCGCCGACGAGCTCTCCCGGTGCGTGCGGGCCGAGGACGTGCTGGTGCGGTTCGGCGGCGAGGAGTTCCTCGTCCTGCTGCCCGGTGCGCGGGCGGCGGACGTCGCCGAGCGGGCGCAGGAGTGGCGCCGCCGGTGCGCGCGGCTGGTCGTCGCGGCCCCCGGGGGGACGTGCACGTCACGGTGAGCATCGGGGTGGCCGAGCTCCACGACGACGAGAGCCCGGACGGACTGCTCCGCGCGGCCGACGACGCGCTCCATGCGGCCAAGGCCGCCGGGCGCGACCTGGTCGTCGCCCGGGCGCCGCGGGCCGTGTGAGCCTCAGGCCCTGCCGAGGACGTCGGCCATCGAGCCCGCGAACAGGTCGGCGCCCTTGATGGCGCTCGTCTGCTCCGGCCCGAGGATGACGCGGTTGCCGTCCGGGCCGGCGATCTGCGACATGCCGCCCTGCGGCCCCAGGGGGAGCACGATGAGCTGCGGCGCCGGCGTGTAGGTCGCCGTCGGAGCCCGCCCGACGAGCGCGTCGCGGATGTTCTGCGCGACCACGGAGGCGTGCTCGCGCGCGGCCGTGGCACGCTTGGACTCGGCCATGTCGGTGATGTCGCCCACGGCCCACACGCGGTCCTGACCGACGAGGTTGAGGTGGTCGGTGACGGGCAGCGTGCCGTCGTGGTGCATCCCGGTGCGCAGCGTCGCGTCGAGGTAGTCCGTCACGGGCCGCGAGCCGTAGGCCCGGAACCACATCTGGGCCTCGATCGAGATCCCGACGGCGGTGCGCACCGTGAACGGGCCGTAGGTGCCGACGTCCTGCGGGGGCAGCGAGCCGAGCCCTGCCCCGACGAGCAGGGTGACGCCCCGCTCGCGCAGCTGGGCGCGGATCCCGTCGCGCAGCTCGGGCAGGTAGTCGCCCGCGAGGATGTCCGGCGCCTGCTCGACGACGGTCACGGACAGGTGCGGGAAGGACGTGGTGAGCTCCCCGGCGAGCTCGAGGCCCACAGCCCCCGCCCCGACGACGAGCACGCGGTCGCAGCGGGCCAGGTCCGCCCGCAGACGGTCGAGTCGCGCCTGGGCCACGACCGTCTCGTCCTCGAGGAACTTCGCGGGGAAGGGGTAGCCGGTACCGGTCGCGAGGACGATGTGATCGGCCTCGAGGGTCTCGGTGGCCGACAGGTGCACCACGCCGGGGGAGACGAGTCGCGCGCGGTCGTGCACCACGCGGCCGCGCGCCAGCAGGTGGTCGTAGGGCAGGAAGACCCGGTCCTGCCAGTCGCGGTCCACGGCGGCGCGCAACGCCGCGGTGGCGTGCACGAAGGCGTCCTTGGGCTCGACGAGGACCACATCCGCCACGGCATCGAGCTCCTTGGCCACGGCGACCCCGCCGTACCCGCCCCCGACGACGACCACGCGCTGCTGCATCTGCTCTCCCTGCGACCGGGCCCGCGGTGGCCAGCCGATCGGCGGCGGCCCGGCCTGCGGGCCGTTGCGAGCGTATCGCCATGCTCCGCCGGCGGTCGACGTGGCGGTGGGACGAATGTCCCTGCGAGCGTCCAGCACTCCCGTCGCGGCGTGGCGGCCCGGTCCGTGGTCACCGTCCGCCGGGCCTCCCGTACGGTGGCGAGGACCGGCCGGCACGTCACCCTGGCGGGGACCTCAACCTTGCGGCCCCGGTGCCGATGAGCACTGGTGAACCGATGGGAGGTGGACGTGCGCGCACCACGCGCCTGGATCGTCTACCTCGCCGTCGGCGCCGTGGTCGTGGTGGTCAACACCCTCATGCCCGTCGGACTGCCGCGGGACCTGCTCTACGCCGTGGTCTCGCTCTCCGGCGTCGTGGC
>NZ_DAORSQ010000027.1:17591-26747 GCF_035443605.1 Actinotalea sp.
GACATCGCGGCGCTCCTCGACGCGCTCATCATCGCGGTGGTGCTCGGCCTGGTGCTCTGGGTGGTCCTCATCGAGCCCGCGTGGGCCGCGAGCGACGCGAGCATGGCCGCGCGCGTCATCGAGATCGCCTACCCGGTGGGCGACGTCGTGCTCATCGTCCAGCTGGGACACCTGCGGGCCTCGCCCGTCGTCCGGTCGCCCGCCCTGCGCCTGCTCACCGGGGCCTTCCTCCTCGCGCTCGTCGCGGACCTGCTCTTCCAGGCGGTGGCGATCTCGCCCTACGTCGCGCAGCACGAGCCGTGGATCGACCCGCTGTGGCTCGGCATGTCCCTGCTGTGGGGCACCGCGGCCCTGCACCCGTCGATGTCGCACATCACGGACGGGCGCTCCTCGCCGTCGGACGCCTTCACCGTGCAGCGCGTCCTCCTCCTCGCTGCGGCCTTCCTCGTGCTGCCGGGCCTGAGCATCGCCGCGCTGTGGCTGCCCGTGCCCGTCCACCCCGTGGAGCAGGCCGTGGTCCACGTGGTGCTCGTGGTGCTCGTCGTCATCCGGATGATCGACGTGGTGCAGCGGCTGGGCGGTCAGTCGAGCCGCCTCGCCCACCTGGCGGACACCGACTTCCTCACGCGGGTGGACAACCGTCGACGGTTCACCGAGCGGCTGACGGACGCGCTGACGCCGGACGAGCACACCGGCGAGCGGTCGCGGTATGCCGTGCTCCTTGCCGGGCTGGACCGCTTCACCGAGATCAACGACACGCTGGGCCACCGCGTCGGCGACGAGCTGTTGCGCACGGCGGCGGGCGCGCTGCGCGGCGTCGTCGGGGACGGCGTGCCCCTGGCACGGATCGGCGGGGACGTCTTCGGCGTGCTGCTCGGCCCGCTGGACGACGCGGCCGACGCCGAGCGGCTCGCCGTCCGCGTACGCGCCCGGCTGGGCCAGCCGATGGCCGTCTCCGGCCTCGGCATCAGCGTGGACGGTGCGGTGGGGCTGGTCGTGGTGCCAGACGACGGGCTCGACGCGGAGGACCTGCTCGCCAGGGCCGACCTGGCGTTGTCCTCGGCCCGCGAGCACCACACGGGGATCGTCCGCTACGACCACCAGATGGAGGACGGCGGCGGGCTGGCCGCCCTGCTCATGACGGAGCTCCAGGCCGCGCTCGAGGCGGGCGACGTCGTGGTGCACTTCCAGCCGCAGGTCGAGGTCGGCACCGGTCGGGTCATCGGCGCGGAGGCACTGGTCCGGTGGCAGCACCCCGAGCGCGGGCTCATCGCGCCAGGGGTCTTCGTACCGGCTGCCGAGCGCACGGGGCTCATCCGGCTGCTCACGCTCGTGGTGCTCGACCGCGCGGTGGCGCAGTGCGCCGCCTGGGCGGCCGGCGGGCAGCGGCTGACGGTCGCCGTCAACCTCTCGGTGCGCAACCTGCTCGACCCCCGGCTGGTGGACGACGTGTGCGAGATCCTCGACCGCTACGAGGTGCCGCCGTCGCTGCTCGAGCTCGAGATCACCGAGACGGCAGCGATGGTCGACCCGGTGCGGGCCGCGGCGGTGCTCGGCGAGCTCGCGAGGCTCGGGGTGACCCTGTCGATCGACGACTACGGCACCGGGTACGGGTCCCTGGCCTATCTGCAGCGGCTGCCCGTGCGGCGGCTGAAGATCGACCGTTCGTTCGTCGCGGGTGTGCGCGACGACCCCGCGTCCGCGGCGATCGTGCGGTCGACCATCGAGCTGGCCCACCACCTCGGGCTCTCCGTCGTGGCCGAGGGTGTCGAGGACGACGCGACCCTGCTGGCGCTGCGGGACATGCACTGCTTCGCCGCGCAGGGGTTCGGCCTGGGCCGTCCCGTGCCCGCCGCGGCGCTCGATGACCTGTGCGACCGGATCGAGGCGAGGCTGCCGGCGCTCGTCGCCGCGCCGCTGGACCAGGTGCCGGCCCCGCGCTTCCGCTGAGGCGCAGCCCTCCCGCTGATGCGCCGCGCGGGCCGTGGCGGTGCGGTCGCGGGCGGGGTTCGGCGAGCCTGTCCTTGCTGGCGCGGCCCTGGCGCTGTGCCTACCGTCGAGGGATGGACGCCACCACCACGCCCGCGAGCCAGAGCGTCGAGCCGCACTCGAACGGCACCCAGGCGCGACTCAACTGGCTGCGTGCCGGTGTGCTCGGCGCCAACGACGGCATCATCTCCACCGCGGGCCTCGTGGTCGGCGTCGCGGCGGCGACGCCCGAGCGCACGGCGGTCCTCGTCGCCGGTGTGGCCGCGCTGGTGGCCGGCGCCGTCTCGATGGCGCTGGGCGAGTACGTCTCGGTGAGCAGCGCGCGGGACACCGAGCGGGCGATGATCGACCGCGAGCGGCGCGAGCTGGCGGAGGACCCGGAGGGCGAGCTGGCGGAGCTCGCCGAGATCTACCGGCGCAAGGGCCTGACGGCCGAGACCGCCCACCGGGTCGCGGCGGAGCTGAGTGCGGGCGACGCGCTGACCGCGCACGTCGAGGCCGAGCTGGGGCTCGACCCCCACGAGCGCACCAACCCGTGGCACGCCGCGGTTGCCTCGGCGATCGCCTTCACGGTCGGCTCCGTGCTGCCGCTCGTCGCGGTGGTCGCGGCCCCGATCGGGATCCGCATCCCGGTGACCATCGCCGCGGTGGTGCTCGCCCTGGCCGTGACGGGCTCGGTCAGCGCGCACATCGGCGGGGCGGGCCGGCGGCGCGCCATGGTGCGCCTGCTCCTCGGCGGCGCGCTCGCGATGGGCGTCACCTACGGGATCGGCGCGCTCCTCGGCGCGACGGTGGTCTGACCCGGGCGACGGTCTGACTCAGGCGGACCCGCGCCGGACGAGGCGGGCCTCGAACAGCACGGGCTCGGCCGGCACCCGGACCCCCGCGAGCAGGTCGGCGAGCATCCGACCCGCACGGGCCGCCATCTCGGTGACCGGCTGGGCCACCGTGGTCAGCGGCGGGTGCGTGCTCTCCGCCACCTCGAGGTCGTCGAACCCCACGACCGCGACGTCCTGCGGCACGCGGATGCCGCGCGCTGCCAGATGGGTGAGCACGCCCGAGGCCATGAGGTCGGACGCGACGAAGAGGGCGTCGAGGTCCGGGTGGGTCGCGAGCAGCCGCGCGACCGCCGCCGCCCCGCCACCCACGGTGAAGTCCCCGTACGCCACGGCGTCGTCCGGCAGCGCCGCCGCGGCGAGCGACGCCCGCCAGCCGGCGAGGCGGTCGAGGCCGGCGGTCATGTCCACGGGCCCGGCCACGGTCCCGATCCGGCGTCGGCCCTGGGCGATGAGGTGGTCGGTCGCCAGGCGTGCGCCGGCGCGGTTGTCCAGGTCGACGCAGTGCGACCCGGTGACGTCCAGCGGGCGCCCGATGAAGACGGTGGGCAGGCCGGACTCGACGAGCTGGCGGTTGAGCGCGTCGTCGCGGTGGTGCGAGGCGACGACGGCGCCGTCGACGTGACCGGTGGTGACGTAGCGGGCGACGCGGCGCGCACTCGGCCCGTCGCGGGCGATGAGCAGGACCATCTGCAGGTCGTTGTCCTCGAGGGCCAGCGACAGTCCGTTGATGATGCCGCCGAAGAACGGGTCGGTGAGCAGCCGGGCGTTGGGCTCGGGCACGACGAGGGCCACCGAACCGGTGCGCCGGGTGGCGAGCGAGCGCGCCGCGGGGTTGGGCGTGAAGCCCAGCTGGGCGATCGCCGCCTCGACCGCCTCCCTCGCCTGGGGGCTGACGAGGTGCCCGCCGTTGATGACCCGGGACGCGGTGGCCCGGGACACGCCGGCCGTCGCCGCGACCTCCCGGATGGTGGGTGCGGCGCGCCGGGCGGCGGGCTCGATGGTCCCGGCGGGTCGGTTCACGCGGGCACGCTATCGCGCGCGGGCCGAGCGCCGGTGCGGTGGTCGCCCACGGTGGTCATCCCTTGACGGCGCCGGCCATGATCCCGGAGACGAGCTGGCGGCCCGCGACGGCGAACAGGGCGATGAGGGGGATGGTGGCGGCGACGGTGCCGGCCATGATGAGCGCGTAGTCCTTGAAGTAGGAGGCCTGCAGCAGCTGCAGGGCGACGGGCAGGGTCGGGTTCGAGGACCCGAGCACGATGAAGGGCCAGAAGAAGTTGGTCCAGGAGCCGACGAACGTGAACAGCGCGAGCATGGCTGCCGCCGGGCGCGCGGCCGGAAGGGCGACGTGCCAGAACGTGCGGATCATCGAGCAGCCGTCGACCCGGGCCGCCTCGATGAGCTCGTAGGGCAGCGCCGACTCGAGGTACTGCGTCATCCAGAACACCCCGAAGGCCGTGACCATGGCGGGGACGATGACCGCGATGAGCTTGCCGGTCCAGTCGAGCTTGGCCATGACGATGAACAGCGGGACGACGCCGAGCTGGGTGGGCACGGCCATGGTGGCGATGATGAAGACGAGCAGCTGGCGCCGGCCGCGGAACCGCAGCCGGGCGAACGCGAAGCCGGCCAGCGTGGCGAAGAAGACCACGGAGACGCTGGTGATGACGGCGACGATGACGCTGTTGGTCACGGCCTGCCAGAACTTGATGTCCGAGCTGATGACCTTGCCCAGGTTGTCCCACAGGTTGGGGCCGGGGATGAGCGAGGGCACGGGGTTCTGGGCGATGGTGGCCGAGTCCGACGCGGCGAGGAGGAAGGCGTAGTAGATCGGGTAGGCGGAGATGACGAGGATGAGGCCGAGGATCGTGTACGTCACCCAGCCGGGGCGGCCGTTGAGGCCGGCGTTGAGCCCCCGCTTGCGGGCAGCCGCGCGGGCGGCACCCGGCCCTGCGGTCTGGGCGATCATCGGGACGGACGTGCTCATCGGGCACCACCCTTCTTCTTGGGCGACGGGTGCCCGCCGGTGGTCGCGATGCGGCGCGTGATCGCGAAGTTGATGAGGCCGATGGCGATGATGATGAGGAAGAGGATCCAGGCCACGGCCGCGGCCCGGCCGAAGCTCTTCTGGGCGCCCCAGCCGAGCTCGTAGAGGAACATCGTCACGGTCATCCACTGGCGGTCGGCGCCGCCGACGCCGAGCTGGTCGAACATGCGGGGCTCGTCGAAGATCTGGAGGCCGCCGATGGTGGAGGTGATGACGACGAAGATGATGGTGGGCCGCAGCAGCGGCACGGTGACGGAGAAGAACTGACGGAACCGGTTGGCGCCGTCGAGGACGGCGGCCTCGTAGAGCTCGCGCGGGACGGCCTGCATCGCGGCCAGGAAGATCAGCGCGTTGTAGCCGGTCCAGCGGAAGTTGACCATCGAGGCGATCGCGACGTGCGACGAGAGCGGGTCCGCGTGCCAGCGGATCGGGCCCACGCCGATCTGCCCGAGCAGGGTGTTGATCATGCCGGCCTGGTCGGCGAACAGCCGGGAGAAGATCACGGCCACCGCGACCGGGGCCACGACGTAGGGCAGCAGCACGCCCATCCGCCAGAACGTCTTGGCGCGCAGGTTGGCGTCCAGGACGGCCGCGATGAACAGCGCAGCAAACATCTGGGGGACCGAGGACAGCAGGAAGATCGAGAACGTGTTGCGCAGCGCCGTCATGAACCGCGGCTGCTGGACGACGTCGACGTAGTTGGCGAACCCGACGAAGTCGCCCTGGCCGCCGATGAGGTGCCAGTCGTGCATCGAGACGTACGCCGTGTAGACGAGCGGGAACAGGCCGACGATCGCGAAGAGGATGAAGAACGGCGAGACGTACAGGTAGGGAGAGAGCAGGACGTCCAGCCGTCCCCGCCGGTTGCGCATGCGCTGGCGTCGGTCGTCCCGCTCCGGGGGGGCTGCGGCCCTCGACGGGGCCGACGCGGTCGCGGTCGGGGTGGTGCTCGACATCTGGGTCTCCTACGTCGTCGGGGGAGGTGGTCCGGTGGACCGGGGGTGGGCCGCCGCGGCGGCGGCCCACCCCCTGCCGTGGATCAGCCGAGGCCGAGCTCACCGAAGGCCGTCAGGGCCTTCTCCCACGACGACGCCGCGTCGTCGGTCTTGTCGACGTCGACCCGGGTCAGGGCGTCGGTCACCGTGGTGTGGATCGCGAAGTAGTTCGGGCCCTTGAACGGGGTCGCGGTGATGGCCGCGGCCCGGTTGGCCAGGATCTCACCGGTCGGCGCGTCGTTGAAGAACGCGTTGGTCTGGCTCAGCAGGTCCTCGCTCGACAGCGCGTCCACCTGGCTGGGGAACGTGCCCTTGGCGATGAACGCCTTGATCTGCTGCTCCGGCGCGGTCAGCCAGTTGGCCAGGGCCATGGCCTCCTCCGGGTGCTCGGACTGCGTCGGGACGGTCAGGTACGAGCCGCCCCAGTTGCCGCCGCCGCCGGGGAAGACGTCGGCGAAGTCCCAGCCGGTGACGCCGGCGGCGTTGCCCTCGACCACGCCGAGCATCCAGCCCGGGCAGGCCATGGTCGCGAAGGCGCCGTTCTGGAACGCGGCGTTCCAGTCGTCGCTCCACTGGGCCAGGTGGGCGGACAGCTCACGGTCGACGCTCGCGTCGAGGACGGAGGTGTAGATGTCCTTGACGGTGGCGTGGTCGATGCCGATGACCGTGCCGTCGTCCTCCTCGTAGGCGTTCTCGACCTGGTTGATCATCGCCTGGTAGGTGGCGCCGGCGGAGTCGAACCATGCGGAGTCGCTCGCGGCGACGAACTGGTCACCGATCTCGAAGTAGTGCTCCCAGTCGCCCTCGAGCAGGGTGGCGACCTCGGCCCGGTCGGCAGGCAGGCCGGCCGCGGTGAACAGGTCGGAGCGGTAGCACAGGCCCTGGGGGCCGATGTCCGTGCCGTAGCCCATGAGCATGCCGTCTGCCGTCGTGGCGGCGGCGGTCTTCCAGTCCAGCCAGCGGTCCTCGACCGACGGGTCGGACAGGTCGACGAACTTGTCGGAGAACTGCATGAGCTCGCTCAGCCAGTCCACCTCGATCGCCTCGACGTCGGACAGGCCGGAGCCCGCTGCGAGCCGGGTGTTGAGGTTGTCGCGCGCCTCGTTGGCCGTGGCCGCCTTCTTGAGCTCGACCGTGATCCCCGGGTTGAGCTCCATGTACTCGGTGACGAGGTCCTCGTAGCCGAACTCGTTGAAGGTGGCGACCGTGAGGGTGATCTCCTCGGTGCCGGACCCCTCGTCGGTGCCCTCGTCGGTCCCGTCGTCGTCGGTGCTGCTGGCGCAGCCCGTGGCGACCAGCGCGATGCCGGCCATGCCCGCGGTCAGGGCGACCCAGGACTTCCTGGTTGTACGCACGTGCGACTCCTTCGTCTCCGGGGTGGCAGCTCTGCCACCCACCTCGAGCCCCGCCGCCGGGGGGTCCGGGGCGGGTCTGCGCGCTCTGCCTGTGGGACCGGTCTCACCTTGCGGCGAGCGAAGTGCGTCCCTCGGATGGGACCGGTCTCATCGGCTATGTCGCAACCGTGCGCCACCGGTGGGTGGCCTGTCAATCCTCGTGACCGAACCGTGACCCTTGCGCTCCCGCCGCGACATCTGCCGGCGCCCGGGCGATGCTGTCCGGGTGCTCGAGATGGTGCGGGGGACGGCCGGTCGGTATCAGCGCGCCGACGGCGGTGACGTCGCGGCGGCGCTGACCTACTGGGCCGTGCTGGCCGTGGCGCCGGCACTGCTGGCGCTGGTCGCCGTGCTCGGGCTGGTGGCCGACGGGCCGGGCGTGGTGGCCGACGTCCTGGAGTCCGTCGCCCGCCGGGCACCGGGGCTCGACCTCGCGGTGGTGGAGGGGCTCGTCCGGGACGTGACGTCCGGCCGGGGTGCCGGGTGGGTGCTCGCCGTGAGCGTGCTCGCCGCGCTGTGGTCCGCCTCGGGCTACGTCAACGCGTTCGGGCGCGCGATGAACCGGGTCCACGGCCTGGTCGAACGCCGGCCGTTGTGGCGGGTGCGCGCGCGCATGCTCGTCGTGACGCTCGTGGTGCTGGTCCTGGCGGCGGTGGTGTGCGGGGCCCTCGTGCTGGCCGGGCCGGTGGTGATGCTCCTCGGCGACCTGCTCGGGGTGAGCGAGCTCGCGGTGGGGGTCTGGTCGGTCGCGCGGTGGCCCGTCGTGCTCGGCCTCATGGCCGTGGTGGTGGCGGTGCTCTACGGGGCGACGCCGGACCGGGACCGGCCGCAGCGCGGGGTGACCGTCGGCGCGGTGGTCGCGATCGGGCTGTGGCTCGGCGCGACCGCGGGCTTCGGCGTGTACGTCGCGGGGTTCGCCACGTACGACCGGACCTACGGCGCGCTCGCCGGGGTCGTGGTGCTGCTGCTGTGGGTGTGGCTGACCAACGTCGCGCTGGTCCTCGGGGCCGCCCTCGACGCCGAGCGGAGCGGTCAGCCGCGCCCCGTCGAGGTGAGCACGCGGGCGAGGTCGTCGAGCGCACCCGGCACCACGGAGTAGTGGGCCCACACGCCGCGCTGCTCGCGGTGCAGCAGGCCCGCCCGGACGAGCACCTTGAGATGGTGCGACACGGTCGGCTGGCTCAGGCCCAGCGGCTCGACGAGGTCGCACACGCAGGCCGTCCCGCCCTCGTGCGCCGCGACGAGGGAGACCAGGCGCACCCGGGCGGGGTCCGCCAGCGCCTTGAGCACCTGGGCGACGGCGGTGGCCTCCGTGCCGCTCAGCGCGCGGCGGGTCAGCGGCGTGCAGCAGGCCAGCACGCCGCCCGCACCATCGGCCGGCGCCTCGTCGTGCGGCGTCCCGTCGTGCGGTGTCCCGGCCGGGCGCGGGGTGAGGGTGAGCTCGGTCATGGCAGCATCCTTCCACGATATTGACAGATGTCGATGCCTTGGGGAGGCTCGGGTGATATCGACCCTTGTCGATATCTGGATCGAGAGGGTAGGCGCATGGACGAGTCGGTCGTCGAGCAGGTCAGGGAGCACTACGGACGGGTCGCGCTCCAGGTGAGCGCGCTGCCGACGGCTGCGGCTGCGGACGGGTGCTGCGGTGCGGGCGGCTGCTGCGGCGCGGAAGCCGAGGCCGACGCCGGGCAGGGCGCGTCGGCGGGCGACGTCTTCGGGGCGTCGCTGTACGAGGGCGCGGACCGCGACGCACTGCCCGAGGCTGCCGTGCTGGCCAGCCTGGGCTGCGGCAACCCGACGGCGGTGGCTGAGCTGCGTGCCGGCGAGCGCGTGCTCGACCTCGGGTCCGGCGGCGGGATCGACGTGCTGCTCTCGGCTCGCCGGGTGGGCCC
>NZ_DAORSQ010000028.1:0-5061 GCF_035443605.1 Actinotalea sp.
CCACCACGTCGCCGTCGGCCATGACGTAGTCCTTGCCCTCGATCCGGGCCTTGCCTGCCGCTCGGGCCGCCGCGATGGACCCGGCCGCCAGGAGGTCCTCGAAGGAGATGACCTCGGCCTTGATGAAGCCGCGCTCGAAGTCGGTGTGGATGACGCCGGCGGCCTGGGGTGCGGTCCAGCCCTGGCGGATGGTCCAGGCGCGGGCCTCCTTGGGGCCGGCCGTGAGGTAGGTCTGCAGGCCCAGGGTGTGGAAGCCGACGTGCGCGAGCTGGTTGAGGCCGGCCTCCGCCTGGCCGGACTCGGCGAGCATCTCCGCGGCGTCGTCGGGGTCCAGCTCGACGAGCTCCGACTCGAACTTCGCATCGAGGAAGATCGCGTCGGCTGGCGCGACGAGCGCGCGCATCTCGGCCTGCATGGCGGTGTCGGCCAGGCCGGCGTCGTCCGTGTTGAAGACGTAGATGAAGGGCTTGGTGGTCAGCAGCTGGAGCTCGCGCAGCGCGGCCTGGTCCACACCGGCCCTGGCGAGACGGTCCGCCGCGGCGAACAGCGTGGTCCCCTCGGCGAGCACCTCCTGGGCGCGCTGGGCCGCGAGCAGGACGGCGGCGTCGGTCTTCTTGCCGCGGACCTCCTTCTCCAGGCGCGGGATGGCCTTCTCGACGGTCTGGAGGTCCGCCAGGACCAGCTCGGTGTTGATGGTCTCGATGTCGTCCGCCGGGTCCACGCGACCCTCGACGTGCACGACGTCGCTGTCCGCGAACGCGCGCACCACCTGGCAGATCGCGTCGGCCTCGCGGATGTTGGCGAGGAACTTGTTGCCCAGCCCCTCCCCCTCGCTCGCCCCGCGCACGATCCCGGCGATGTCGACGAAGGACACCACGGCCGGCACCAGCCGCTCGCTGCTGAAGACGTCCGCGAGCTGCTGCAGGCGCGGGTCGGGCAGCGGGACCACGCCGATGTTCGGCTCGATGGTCGCGAACGGGTAGTTCGCCGCGAGGACCTGGTTGCGGGTCAGTGCGTTGAACAGGGTGGACTTGCCGACGTTGGGCAGGCCGGCGATGCCGATGGTGAGAGCCACGGGCGGAGAGTCTACGGGTGGGCCGGCTGGGCGACGGTCCGGCGGACGCCCGCTGCGCTCACGCCATGGCGCGCAGCGACGTCAGCAGCGCCGGCGCCCGACGGTCGAGCGTGTCCCCGCCCACGCCCACCCCGAGCACCAGCACGGCGGCGCCGATGCCGAGCGCGACCGCCGCGGCGACCAGGCCCAGCGGGACCGAGCGCGTCCCGGCGGCGACGAGGGTCAGGACGACGCCCGGCAGCAGCAGCAGGCCCAGCGCCCCGAAGCCGACCAGCTGGGACACCATGGACGCCGTCGTGCCGCCCTGGGGCGTGGCGAACGGGTTGGAGCCCGGCGGGAGCACCGGGTAGACGATCCGCGCGGACAGCACCGACGCCGCGCCGAGCGCCGAGCCGAGCGCGCCGACGGACAGGCCGAGCATCGCCGCCGTGAGCTCCCAGCGGCCCGAGGACACGAGGCCGCCGAGCACCATGAGGAGCGTCGCGGGGAGCCCGATGGCGGCGGCGGAGGCCACCCGGCCGAGCCGGTCGACGCGGCCGCGCAGCGGGGCCACGACGTGCATCCAGAACGCCGTGCCGTCGTAGGACACGTCGGCGGAGATGCTCCAGCCGATGAGCGTCCCCGTGAGCGGTCCCAGCACGAGGAGCGCGTCGCCCCCGCCGAGGAACCACAGCAGCACAGGCAGCAGCGGGACGATGACGACGGCGACCGCGTAGCGCGGGTCCCGCCACCAGTAGATGAGGCAGCGGGCGGTCACGGCTCCCAGCCGCGTGGCAGGCACCCGGCCGAGCAGCCCGAGACCGGCATGGCCCCGGACGCCGGACGTCGACCGCTGGCGCACCATCGCCCGGCTCAGCGCCCTCGCCCACACCAGGACCAGCAGCGCGAGGGCGACGACAGCGACCGCCACGTGCCCGAGCAGCCGCGCCCATGCGCCCTCCGCCACGTCCGCCGCCAGCGCCCATGGCGCGCCGAAGGGCGTCCACGCGACGACGTCGGCCACCGCCGGCAGGGACTGCGCGGTGCGGTCGACGACGACGCCCAGGGCGTTGAGGATCGGCCCTGCGAGCACGAGCGGGACCAGGACGACCACCGTCGCGAGCTCGCGGAACCGGCGCCGGGCCAGGAGCGGGGCGAGCACCGTCGTCGTGGCACGCGAGCCGACCACGCACAGGGCGGTGCCCAGCACGGCGCCGACGAGGGCCGCGAGCACGGCGAGCGGCTGGCGCCACCAGGGCAGCGCCCCGCCCAGCGCGAGGAGGGTGGTCGCGATGCCCGGGACGCCCAGGAGGCCGGCGACGGCGAGCCCGGCGACGAGCTGGGCGCGCGGGATCGCGAACGTCGCGAAGCGGTCCGGCTCCATCGTGGCGTCAACGCCGAACGCGACGACCGGCAGCAGCCACCACCCCAGCACGAGCACCGCGCCCGCCAGGACGACGACGGTGCGCCGCAGGTCGGCATCCTGCGTCGACAGCGCGCCGAGGCCGACGAGCGCGAGCAGCACGCCGCCCCCGGCGTACAGCAGGGCGAAGACGAGACCCACCACCTGCCAGGGGCTGCGGCGCAGGCCGTTGGCGAGCAGTCTCAGCTTGAGGCGGGCGAGGTGTGCAACCACGCGAGACCCTCCCCGCTGGCCCGGCCGCCGACGAGCTCGACGAACCGGTCCTCCAGGCTCGCGTCGCCGCGCACCTCGTCGACGCCCCCCGCGGCGAGCACGTGGCCGGCCGAGATGATCGCGACGTGGTCGCACATCCGCTGCACGAGGTCCATGACGTGGGAGGACACGATGACGGTGCCGCCCGACGCCACGTACGAGGCGAGGATCTGGCGGATGTTGGCGGCCGAGACCGGGTCGACCGCCTCGAAGGGCTCGTCGAGCAGCAGGATGCGGGGCGCGTGCACCAGGGCGCAGGCCAGGGCGATCTTCTTGGTCATCCCGGCGGAGTAGTCGACGACGAGTGTCCCGGCGTCGGCCGTCAGGCCCATCGCGGCGAGCAGGTCGCCGGTGCGCGCGGTCACGGTGGGCCGGTCCAGGCCCTGGAGCAGGCCCGCGTACGTGACGAGCTGGGCGCCCGTGAGCCGGTCGAAGAGGCGCACGCCGTCGGGCAGCACCCCGATCTGCGCCTTGACGGCGAGGGGGTCGGCCCAGAGGTCCCGGCCATGGATCCGCACCGAGCCGGCGTCGGGGCGCAGCAGGCCGCTGGCCATCGACAGTGCCGTGGTCTTGCCAGCCCCGTTGGGTCCGACGAGGCCGTAGAACGAGCCGGCGGGGACGTCGAGGTCGATCCCGGCGACGGCGACCTTGGCGCCGTAGGCCTTCCACAGGCCGCGCAGGGCGAGGGCGGGGGGTCCGGGGGGCGGCGGGGGCGCGGTGCCGGCACCTCCCGGCGCGCGGTGCGGGGGCTGGTCCTGCTGCGCGTCGTCCACCCGCACAGGATAGGTCGCGTGTCGGTGGGCGTCGGTAGGCTTCGAACAGACGTTCGATCGGAGATGTGCGGGGGTGGTGCGGGTGGCGGTCGGGGCGATGGCCGACGGCGACGTCGCCGCGCGCCACGGCTCGGGTGCGGCGGGCGCCGCCGTGGAGGTCGGCCCGGTGGGTGTGCTGGCGGCGGCGCGGGCGCTCGCGGCGGGGATGGGCGGGGCGGCGGGGTGGTCGGTCTCGCGCCGCCGGGCGGTGCTGGGCGAGGTCGACCGCGCGATCGCCGTGCTCGGTACGGCCCGGGCGGAGCTGTTGCTGGCCGAGCGGGCCGGCGGGACGTGGCGCACCCACGGCGACCCGTCGTTCGAGGCGTGGCGGGGGCGCACCTCACGCGGCGGGCAGCGCGCCGCGCTGGCCGAGATCGGGCAGGCCGAGGTCCTTGCCGCCCTGCCGGCCCTGCGCGAGGCCACCGTGGACGGTGGGGTGTCCCCCGCGCACGTGGAGGTCCTGGCCCGGGTCGTCCGGGGCGCCTCACCGACCGTGCGTGCGGCCATGGGTTCGACCGCGGGCCAGGCCGAGCTGCTGGGCCTTGCCCGGGCCGACGCCACCACGTTCGCCCGGTCCGTCGCCCGGTGGGCCGCCCACCAGGACCCGGACGCGCTCGAGCGCGACCACCAGGCCCAACGCGCCGCCCGGGCGGTGCACCTCGTCGACACCCCGGGCGGCACCCGCCTGTCAGGCCTCCTCGACACCATGGCCGGGCACCGGCTGCGCCTGGCCCTCGAAGCCGTCACCCCCCGCCCCGCCCTCGAGGACGACCGCACCGCCGAGCAGCGCCGCGCCGACGCCCTGGAGACCCTGGCGACCACCGTCCTGGCCCTGCCCGAGACGGGATCCGGCGCCGCCGTGCGCCCCCACGTCTCCTTCCTCATGACCGAGTCCACCTGGAGCGCCCTGCGCGCCGCACCACGGGGCACCGCGCCAGCACCGTGCGCCCCGGTCACCCTGGAGGACGGCACCCCCGTCCCACCCACCGAGGCCGCCGCCGCCCTGTGCGACTGCGAGCTCACCCGCATCGTCCTGGACGCCGAGTCCGTCCCGATCGACCTGGGCCGCACCCAACGCCTCTACACCGGCCCCCAACGGCGGGCCGTCATCGCCCGCGACCGCCACTGCGCCTGGCCCGGCTGCACCACTCACGCCCGCTGGTGCCAGATCCACCACATCGCGTGGTGGGACCGCGACGCGGGCTCCACATCCGTCGACAACGGGATCCTCCTCTGCTCGTTCCACCACCACGAGACCCACCGACGCGACCTGACCATCGCCCGCCACCGACCCCCACCAGGGGCACCCGGCAGGCCGGCCACCGCCTCCTACCGCTTCACCGACCGCACGGGACACGCCCTTCCGCCGCCACCCGAGGATCCGCGAGGACCCGGCGACGTGGGCCCAGCGGGGTCCGCCGCGCCACCCGAACAACCACCCGATCAACGATCCGCGCGGGCCCGACCCTCCGAGCTCACCGGCCACGACCTCGAACACGTCACCGACCCCGTGACCGGCA
>NZ_DAORSQ010000028.1:5161-7791 GCF_035443605.1 Actinotalea sp.
GGTCGGGCCGCCGGTCGGGCCGGTGGTCGGGCCGGTGGTCGGGCCGGCGTCCCGCCCGGCTGTCGTGTCGGTGGTCGCTGGGACCGTGGGTGGCATGGACCTCCTCACCGTCGTCGCACTGCTCATCGGCCTGCTCGTGGGGGCCGCCCTCGGCGCGGCCTGGGCCATGGCACGCGGGATGGCCCGGGTGCAGCTGGCCGAGGTGTCGGAGGCTGGGCTTCGGGCCCAGCTCGACGCCGAGCGACGCCTCGGTGCCGATCGAGTGGCCGCGCTCCAGGGCGACCAGCAACGCGTCACGGAGCAGTTCCGCTCGGTCGCCGCCGAGGCCCTCGCCGCCAACAACGCGCAGTTCCTCGGCCTGGCCGAGCAGCGCCTGCGCACCACGGACCAGGCGCACGACGCCGCCATGGCGGGGCGGGAGCAGGCCGTACGCGCGCTCGTCGACCCCTTGGCGAAGGTGCTCGACCAGGTGCGCACCGAGCTCGGCACCGCCGAGCAGGCCAGGGCCGCCGGTCACGCCGCCCTCGGCGAGCAGGTCCGCTCGATGCGCGAGACCTCGGACCTGCTGCGCTCCGAGACGGGTCAGCTCGTCACCGCCCTGCGGTCCTCCCAGGTCCGCGGCCGTTGGGGCGAGCTCCAGCTGCGCCGCGTGGTCGAGGCCGCGGGGATGCTCGAGCACGTCGACTTCACCGAGCAGCACCCGGTCCGCTCGGACGACGGCCTCCAGCGGCCCGACATGGTGGTCCACCTCAGCGGCGGCAAGCAGGTGGTGCTCGACTCCAAGGTCGCCTTCCTCGGCTACCTCGAGGCCGTCCAGGCCACGGACGACGCCGTGCGCACCGAGCGGCTCGCTGCGCACGCGCGCCACCTCCGCAAGCACGTCGACGACCTCGCGGCCAAGCAGTACTGGGAGCAGCTCTCGCCCGCGCCGGAGTTCGTCGTGATGTTCGTGCCGGCGGAGCCGTTCCTGCACGCGGCGCTGGAGGTCGACCCGGGGCTCTACGAGTACGCGATGGAGCGCAACGTCGTCATCGCGACGCCCATGACCCTCGTCGCGCTGCTCCGCACGGTCGCCTACGCCTGGCGCCAGGAGGCCCTGGCCGCGAACGCCCAGCAGGTCCTCACCCTCGGCCGAGAGCTGCACGGCCGGCTCGCGACCCTCGGCGGGCACGTGGGCCGGCTGGGGCGCCAGCTCGACGGATCCGTCCGCGCCTACAACGAGGCGGTCAGCTCGCTCGAGTCACGGGTGCTGGTCAGTGCGCGGCGGATGGCCGACCTCAAGGTCACCGACGCAGAGCTGGAGACCCCCGCGCAGGTCGACCGGGTCGCGCGCCAGCTCCAGGCACCCGAGCTCGTCGCCTCGGAGGAGCTGCGGCTCGTCGCGATCGGGGAGGGCGATCGGGGCGACACCGAGCTCCCGAGCTCCGCCGACGAACGCGCCGTCGCGATCGAGGAGGAGCTCCGTACCGCTCTGCCGTGAGTCAGACCTGCTCGACCGCCAGCGTCTGCCGGCCACCGCGCTCGGGGCGGGGCGGGGCCTGGCCGGCGGCCTTGAGGTCGGCCCAGAGCTCGCGCGGCAGCGAGAACATGAGGTCCTCGGTGGCCGTGCGGACCTCCTCGACGGTGTCGTACCCGGCGGCGGCGAGCGCCTCCAGCACGTCGCGCACGAGGATCTCGGGGACCGATGCGCCCGAGGTCACGCCGACCGTCGTCACGTCCGCGAGCCAGGCCGGGTCGATCTCCGACGCCCGATCGACCCGGTAGGAGGCGCGCGCGCCGGCGTCGAGGGCGACCTCGACCAGCCGCACCGAGTTCGACGAGTTCGCCGAGCCCACGACGATGACGAGGTCGCACCGCGGCGCGAACTTCTTCACCGCCACCTGGCGGTTCTGCGTGGCGTAGCAGATGTCGTCGCTGGGCGGGTCCTGCAGGTGCGGGAACCGCTCGCGCAGGCGACGCACCGTCTCCATCGTCTCGTCGACCGAGAGCGTGGTCTGCGACAGCCACACCACCTTCTCCGGGTCCCGCACCACGACGGCGTCGACGTCGTCCGGTGAGTTGACGACCTGGATGTGGTCGGGCGCCTCGCCGGCGGTTCCCTCGACCTCCTCGTGCCCCGTGTGCCCGATGAGCAGGATGTCCATGTCCGCGTCGGCGAACCGGACGGCCTCCTTGTGGACCTTGGTCACCAGGGGGCACGTCGCATCGATGGTCTGCAGCGAGCGCGCAGCTGCCGCGGCGTGCACGGCCGGCGAGACGCCGTGCGCGGAGAACACGACGCGGGCACCCACGGGCACCTCGTCTGTCTCGTCGACGAAGACGGCGCCGCGTGCGGCCAACGTCTCGACCACGTACTTGTTGTGGACGATCTCCTTGCGCACGTACACCGGCGCGCCGTAGTGGTCCAGGGCCTTCTCGACGGCGATGACGGCACGGTCCACGCCGGCGCAGTAGCCGCGGGGCGCGGCGAGCAGCACGCGCTTGGTGGGGTTCACCGGGTCAGTCTAGGTCGCGCACCACAGACGGGCCGGGTCGGGCCGCCGAGCCCGCACGCGGCCACCGGCACGCGGGCGACGGCACGCGGCCACCGGCACGCGGGCGACGGCACGCGGCCACCGGCACGCGGGCGA
>NZ_DAORSQ010000028.1:7891-26709 GCF_035443605.1 Actinotalea sp.
GGCACGCGGCCACCGGCACGCGGGCGACGGCACGCGGCCACCGGCACGCGGGCGATGGCACGCGGGCGGCGGCACCGCCCACCGCCGTCCGGCCCAGGTGGCAGGCTGGCCCGGTGACCGACCTGCCCGCCCGCGCGATCGAGACGACGCCGGAGCACCCGTGGCCCGTGCGGCACCTGTCCGCCAAGATCGCCGAGTACGTCCACAAGATGCCGGGCGTGTGGGTCGAGGGCCAGGTGGTCCAGCTCAACAAGCGGGCCGGCATGGCCTTCCTCACGCTGCGGGACGTCGACGCCGACGTCTCGCTGTCGGTGTCCGCCCAGCCCCGCGTGCTCGGTGAGCTCACCGAGGGCGCGCACGTCGTCGTGCACGCGACCCCGACCTTCTGGTCCAAGCGCGGCACGCTGCAGCTCCAGGCCGACGAGTTCCGCGCCGTCGGGCTCGGCGAGCTCCTCGCGCGGATCGAGCACCTGCGCCGCGTGCTCGCCGCCGAGGGCCTCTTCGACGCCGACCGCAAGGTCGCGCTGCCCTTCCTGCCGGGCGTCGTGGGGCTCGTCTGCGGGCGCGACTCCAAGGCCGAGCACGACGTGGTCGTCAACGCCAGGGCGCGCTGGCCTCAGGTGCTCTTCGAGATCCGCGAGGTGGCGGTCCAGGGCGTGCGGGCGGTCGCCGAGGTGAGCGCAGCCGTCGCAGAGCTCGACGCCGACCCGCGGGTCGAGGTCATCGTCGTGGCCCGCGGCGGCGGCAGCGTCGAGGACCTGCTGCCGTTCAGCAACGAGAGCCTCGTGCGCGCCGTCGCGGCGTGCCGCACGCCCGTCGTCGTCGCGATCGGCCACGAGACCGACGCGCCCCTGCTCGACCTCGTCGCCGACTACCGGGCGTCGACACCCACCGACGCGGCCAAGCGGATCGTGCCCGACGTCGGCGAGGAGCGCACGCGCGTGACGCAGGCACGCACCCGGGTGCGTGCCGCGATCACCCAGCTGCTGCGCGGCGAGGCCGAGCGGCTGGCGGCCGTGCGCTCGCGCCCCGTGCTGGCGCGGCCCGAGAACCTCATCGAGGGGTACGAGCTCGAGGTCGCGCGCCTGCGGGCCGACGCGCGACGCTCCGTCGCCGACACGCTGCGGGCTGGCGCTGCGGACGTCGAGCGGCTCGCCGCCCAGGTGCGCGCCCTGTCCCCCGCGGCCACGCTCGAGCGCGGCTACGCCGTCGTGCAGCGCGTCGCCGACGGCGCGGTGGTCCGCTCGTCCGACGAGGTCGCCGCCCACGACCGCGTGCTGGTGCGGGTCGCATCCGGCCGGTTCGAGGCGGAGGTGGTCGAGCCGGCCACACCCCGTGCGACGACGTGATCCGCACGGGATCCGCACCGATCCGACCGGGCGTCGCACCTGCGGGCCCCGTCACGGTTTACTGGTCCTGTGCCGACCACACCCGCTGAGATGACGTACGAGCAGGCCCGCGACGAGCTCGTCGGGGTCGTCGCACGGCTCGAGGCCGGCGGTGAGACCCTCGAGGGCTCGCTCGCGCTCTGGGAGCGCGGCGAGGCGCTCGCCGCGCGCTGCCAGGAGTGGCTCGACGGCGCCCGCCGCCGGCTCGACGCCGCCCGATCGGCCACCCCGGACGGGCCGGCGCCCGGCGCCGCCTCGACGACCACGCGTACGACCACGCGCACGACCAGCACCGCACCCGCCCCGACGGACCCCGAGGACGACCGATGAGCGCCACGACCCCCGCACCCGCCTCGGACCCGATCGGGACCACCGCCCTGGCGCCGACGGACGTCGCCCGCCGCGCGCTGGTCATCGGCGAGGCCCTCATCGACGTCGTGCGGCGCGCCGACGGTGCCGTGAGCGAGCACCCGGGCGGCAGCCCCGCCAACGTCGCGATCGGCCTGGCCCGCCTCGACCGCGGCGTCGACCTGCTCACATGGTTCGGTGCCGACGCGCACGGCGAGGTCATCACCGCGCACCTCACGGGCGCCGGCGTGGACGTGGTGCCCGGCAGCGGGACCGCCGAGCGGACGTCCGTGGCGACCGCGGTGCTCGACGACGCCGGGGTCGCGACCTACGTCTTCGACCTGTCCTGGCACGTCCCGGCGAGCTGGACCTCCCCGGCCGCAGCGCCCGTCGTGGTCCACACGGGCTCGATCGCCGCGATCCTCGAGCCGGGCGGCGCGGACGTCGCCCGGATCCTCGCCGCGCACCGGGACTCCGCGACGATCACCTACGACCCGAACATGCGGCCATCCCTCATGCCGGCGCCCGACGTCACGCGCCCCATGGTCGAGGCCCTCGTGGCGCTCTCGGACGTCGTCAAGGTCAGCGACGAGGACCTCGCGTGGCTCGAGCCCGGCAGCGACCCGGTGGACGTCGCACGCCGCTGGGCGACCACGGGCCCGGCCGCCGTGGTGGTCACGCGCGGCGGCGAGGGCGCCGTCGCGGTGACGGCGGCCGGCAGCACGGTCGAGATCGTGGCACCGCGCGTCACCGTCGCCGACACCGTGGGCGCCGGCGACTCCTTCATGGGTGGCCTCATCGACGGGCTGTGGTCGGCCGGGCTGCTCGGCGCCGAGCACCGCGCGGACCTGCACGCGGCGCCGGACGCGACCTGGACCGCCGTGCTCGAGCGCTGCGCGCGGATCGCCGCGATCACCGTCAGCCGTGCCGGTGCCAACCCGCCCACCACGGCCGAGCTCGCCTGAGCGCGCCTGAGTTCGCCTGAGCGCGCCTGAGCTCGCCTCAGCGCAGTACCGACCGCGGACGTCAGGCCCGCGCGACCCGGAGTTCCCGAGGATTCCTGACGACCCGGATGCACTACGCGAGCCCGCGTGACCTCAGCCCGCGCCCTGACGGTCGAGCTCGTCCAGCGTGAGCAGCACCAGCGACGCCGTCCACGCCAGCGGGGCGGCCGACGCCGGGCTGCCGTCCCAGAGCACCTTCTCTGGCAGCGAGCCGCGCGGGGTGGTGTGCTCAGCGAGCCAGTCCAGCCGGTCGGTCGCCTGGTCCACGTCACCCGAGGCCGCCGCCGTGAGCGCGAAGACCGCGGTGCTGGGCGTCCACGAGATCCCGTCCGGCTTCCAGTCGCTGCCCGGGGCGAGGCCGCCGCCGCTGCGCGTCATCGTCGGTGCCGCCGCGAGCCACGCGGCCTGGACCTGCGGGTCGAGGGGTGCGAACGGCGGCATGAGGAACGCGACGGCGGTGTCGGTGGTGGCCCCACCGTGCCGGCGCGGGTAGTCGGGGGCGAACTCGCGCTGGCCGGCCTCGAGCAGGCGCACGACGTCGTCCACCGGGTCCAGCCCCAGCGCGTCGAGCACCGGACCGATCGCCCGGGCGCCGAGCAGCAGGGGTGCGAGCGTGCCCAGCGTCGGGACCTGCTCCCGCACCTCCCAGTAGTCCGCGTAGACCCCGGGCAGCCCGGTGCGGGGGTCCACCTGGGCGCGGATCGCGTCGACGGACCGCTCGACCAGCGGGCTCAGCCCCGCCAGCGCGGCATCCCGCGCCCCACCGGGCCTCGCGCCGGCGTACCACTCGGCGACGGCCCAGAGCACCCAGCCGTTGCCGTCGAGCTGGGGGCCTCGCCCGTCGGGGACGTCGCCGGAGCCGTCGGGCAGGTAGCGGGCCGCGAAGACGCCGTCGGTCGACGTCTCGTCCTGCATGCGCCGCAGGTAGTCGAGAACCCGCAACGCGTCGTCGGGGTGGCCCGTGCGCGTGAGCGCGACGGCGGTGAACGACGCGTCGCGCGGCCACACGTACCGCCACCGCGCGCTCACGCCGGCGAGGGCCGCACCGTCGGCCAGCACGAGGAGGTCCAGGTCGCGCAGCGCCCGCTCGGCGAGCGCCGCGTACGCGTCCGGGCCGGGCACCGTCCCCGACGCCAGCCACGCGTCCTGGGCTAGGCGGCGCTCGGGGTCGTCCTGCACGTCGCCGCCGACGGGCACCGGGACGGGGTCGCCGGCCGCGTCGAGCACCACACCGTCGGTGTGCAGCGGGAGCGTCGCGAACGCCGAGACCTCGGGGGTGATCGCCGCGCCGCAGGTTGCCGCGACGGCGAGCAGCAGCGCGGCCCCCGTGAGGGTCCGTCCCGGCCTCGTCGCCCTCGACACGTGGCGACTGTACCGCCGGGCGAGCACCCCTCAGCGAGCCGACGACGCCCGTAGACTCGCCCGCGAGGTCCGCTCCCCCGCGGACCTGGACAGCTCGCGGAAGAGGCCGACGATGATCCCCGAGACCAACCTGTGGGCCGTCGTGCTCGCCACGGCGTCGACGCTCGTCGTCGGCTCGATCTGGTACTCCCCGAAGGTGTTCGGCAAGTGGTGGATGGCCGCGGCCAGGGTGGACCAGGACAGGGCCGCCTCGCGCGGGATCCTGCCCATCCTCATCACCGTGGTCGTCAGCTTCGTCACCGCGTGGGTGCTCGCCGGCGCGGCAGCCATCGCGCACGAGTTCTACGACGGCACGTTCCTCGTCGACTCCCTCATCACCGGCGTCCTGCTGTGGGCCGGGTTCACCGCGGCACGCATCGTCACGCACGACGCCTTCGAGGCCCGGCCCGCGCGGCTCACCGCGTTGACGCTCGCCCACGAGCTCGTCACGGTGCTCGTCATGGCGCTCGTCATCGGCCTCATGGGGATCGGCTGACGCGTCGGTCGCGCGGGCGACACCCCGGGCGGCCTGCGACGATGAGCCCATGCCGCAGCCCCGCACGCCAGCCCAGGCCTGGTCGGCCCTCGTCGAGGGCAACGACCGCTTCGTCCGCGGTGCCATGGAGCACCCCTCGCAGGACGTCGGTCACCGCGCGGAGCTGAGCGCCGCCCAGGCGCCGTTCGCCGTGGTCTTCGGCTGCTCGGACTCGCGGGTCGCCGCCGAGATCATCTTCGACCAGGGGCTCGGCGACCTCTTCGTGGTGCGCACCGCGGGGCACGTGGTCGACACGACCGTCATCGGCTCGATCGAGTACGGCGTCCAGGTGCTCGGGGCCTCGCTCGTGCTCGTGCTGGGCCACGACTCGTGCGGCGCCGTCGCCGCGGCAGCCGAGGCGCTGACGACGGGGCGGATGCCCACGGGGTTCGTCCGCGCGATCGTCGACCGGGTCATCCCCAGCATCGTCACCCTGCCGGAGCCGGGCACGCCCGCCGGCGCCGGCCGGGCCCTGCTCGCCCCGACCCCCGAGGCCCTGGGCCGCGAGCACGTGCGGCACACGGTCGAGATGCTGCTCAGCTACTCGGTGGGGCTGTCGACGGCGGTCGCCGACGGGCGCTGCGCGATCCTCGGCCTCGAGTACGCGCTGGTCGACGGGCGGGTCCGGCTGGTCCAGGCCCACGGGGACGTCGGCCAGGGCTGAAGGCCGGCCCGGAACCGCACGTCCGGACCCGCGCACCCAGGCCCGCACGCCCGGACCCGCACGTCCGGACCCGCACGGCCCGACCCCGGCCGCGGTGCGAGGATGTCGGTCATGACCGAGACGACCGCCCCCGAGGGCTTCCGCATCGAGCACGACACGATGGGCGACGTCCTCGTCCCGGTCGATGCCCTGTACCGCGCCCAGACCCAGCGCGCCGTGGAGAACTTCCCCATCTCCGGCACCCGGCTGGAGCGCTCGCACATCGCCGCGCTGGCCCGGATCAAGAAGGCCGCAGCCCTGGCGAACGCCGAGCTGGGCGTGCTGGCAGACGACGTCGCCCAGGCCGTCGCGGCGGCCGCCGAGGAGGTCGCGGACGGCGCGCACGACGCGCAGTTCCCGGTTGACGTCTACCAGACCGGGTCGGGGACGTCGTCGAACATGAACGCCAACGAGGTCATCGCGACGCTCGCCACCGCACGGCTGGGCCGCCCGGTGCACCCCAACGACCACGTCAACGCGTCGCAGTCGTCCAACGACGTGTTCCCGACCTCGGTGCACGTCGCCGCGACCGACGGCGTGGTGCGCGACCTCGTACCAGCCCTCGAGCACCTCGCCGCAGCGCTCGAGGCCAAGGCCGAGGCCTTCGGAGGCGTGGTCAAGTCGGGCCGCACCCACCTCATGGACGCCACGCCGGTGACGCTGGGCCAGGAGTTCGGCGGGTACGCCGCGGCCGTCCGCTACGGCGTCGAGCGCCTCGCCGCCGCACTGCCGCGTGCCGCCGAGGTACCGCTGGGCGGCACGGCGGTCGGGACCGGGATCAACACCCCCGCCGGGTTCCCCCAGCGCGTGATCGCCCTGCTGCGCGAGGACACCGGCCTGCCGCTCACCGAGGCGCGCAACCACTTCGAGGCCCAGAGCGCGCGCGACGGGCTCGTCGAGCTGTCGGGAGCGCTACGCACCATCGCCGTGAGCCTGACCAAGATCTGCAACGACCTGCGCTGGATGGGCTCCGGCCCCAACACCGGGCTCGGCGAGATCACGCTGCCGGACCTGCAGCCCGGCTCCTCGATCATGCCGGGCAAGGTCAACCCCGTGGTTCCCGAGGCCGTGCTCATGGTCGCGGCGCGCGTGGTCGGCAACGACGCGACCGTCGCCTGGGCCGGCGCGAGCGGGGCCTTCGAGCTCAACGTGCAGATCCCCGTCATCGCCCAGGGCGTGCTGGAGTCGATCCGCCTGCTGGCCAACGCCTCGCGGCTCCTCGCGGACCGCACGGTGGACGGCATCGTGGCGAACGTCGAGCGCGCCCGGGCGCTGGCCGAGTCCTCGCCATCGATCGTCACACCGCTCAACCGGACCATCGGCTACGAGGCGGCGGCGAAGGTGGCCAAGCACGCCGTCGCGCACGGCGTGACCGTGCGCCAGGCCGTCGTCGACCTCGGCTTCGTCGAGCGGGGCGAGGTCACCGAGGCCCAGCTGGACACGGCGCTCGACGTCATGGCCATGACCCGCCCGCCGCGGGCGTGACGACCATGGACGAGCCGACGCCCGCACGACCCGACGAGCACCCCTTCGCCCACCTGCCCGAGCCGATCCGCCTCGAGGACATGGTGGAGTCCGTCGCCGTCTCCCCCGCTCCGGATCCGGAGATGGGCCGCGACACGGAGACGGAGTTCCTGCTGCGCAACAGCGGCTGAGGCCGGACCACCGCCTCGGCCTGCCGTCGCCGTGGGCCGTGGGCCACCTGCCGTCGCCGTGGGCCACCTGCCGTCGGCCGTCAGCCATCGGCCGTCGACCCCGCAGCTCAGACCTCGATCCCCTCGAGCATCTCGGTGACGAGCGCCGCGACCGGCGAGCGCTCGGACCGCGTGAGCGTGACGTGCGCGAACAGCGGGTGGCCCTTGAGCGCCTCGATGACCGCCGCGACGCCGTCGTGCCGGCCCACGCGCAGGTTGTCGCGCTGGGCGACGTCGTGCGTCAGGACGACGCGCGAGGACTGGCCGATCCGGGACAGCACGGTGAGCAGCACGTTGCGCTCGAGCGACTGCGCCTCGTCGACGATGACGAACGCGTCGTGCAGCGAGCGGCCGCGGATGTGCGTCAGTGGCAGCACCTCGAGCATCCCGCGGTCCATGACCTCCTCGACCACGGCGCCGGACACCACGGCGCCCAGGGTGTCGAAGACCGCCTGGGCCCACGGCCCCATCTTGTCCGCCTCGTTGCCTGGCAGGTAGCCCAGGTCCTGGCCACCCACGGCGTACAGCGGCCGGAAGACCATCACCTTGCGGTGCTGCCGCCGCTCGAGCACGGCGTCGAGGCCGGCGCACAGCGCGAGCGCGGACTTGCCGGTCCCCGCCCGCCCGCCGTGCGAGACGATGCCGATCTCGTCGTCGAGCAGCAGGTCGATCGCCATGCGCTGCTCGGCGCTGCGCCCGCGCAGCCCGAAGACCTCCTGGTCGCCGCGCACCAGACGCAGCTGCTTGTCCGCGGTGACGCGCGCGAGGGCGGAGCCCCGCGGCGAGTGCACGACGGCGCCCGTGTGGCACAGCAGGGGGCCGGTGTCCTGACCGGTGAGGTCGACGTCCGCGAGGTCGACGCGCTCCTGCTCCCACAGGGCCGCCATCTGCTGCTCGGCGAGGTCCAGCTCCGTCATCCCCGTCCAGCCGGAGTCCACGGCGAGCTCCGCGCGGTACTCCTCCGCGGCCAGGCCCACCGCGGAGGCCTTGACGCGCATCGGCAGGTCCTTGGACACGAGCACCACGTGGTGCCCCTCGTCCGCCAGGTTCTTGGCCACGGCCAGGATCCGCGTGTCGTTGTCCCCGAGCCGGAAGCCGGCCGGCAGCACCATGGGGTCCACGTGGTTGAGCTCGACGCGCAGCGTGCCGCCCAGCGCGCCCACCGGGACGGCCTGGTCGAGCCGCCCGTGCTCGATCCGCAGGTCGTCGAGCATCCGCAGCGCCGCACGGGCGAAGTACCCCAGCTCGGCGTGGTGCCGCTTGGCCTCGAGCTCGGTGATGACGACCACCGGGAGCACGACGGCGTGCTCGGCGAAGCGCAGGATGGCGCGTGGGTCGGACAGCAGGACGGAGGTGTCGAGCACGTAGGTCTGGCTCACGGGGCATCCCCTCCGGCGACGGCGCGCCGAGCTGGCTGCCGGGGGCCGACGGTGCGGCTCCCGGCGGGGTAACGGGCCCGGTCGACCGGCCGCGGGGCCGGGGACCGGCCCTCCTCCCGGAGCACAGGCTCCATGGGCTGGCCTCCCGAGGGACGACGGACGCCGTCCGTTACCGCCGGACGCTACGCCGGGGCCCCGACACCCCCGCCCCGACACGCGAGCGAACGCGCACGCGTCACACGATGTTCACCTGGGGGCCGGGTCAGCGGCCGAGCCGGCGCTCACGCGCCGCGTACGAGCGCAGCGCGCGCAGGAAGTCGACCCGACGGAAGTCGGGCCAGTACGCCTCGCAGAAGTAGAACTCCGAGTGCGCGCTCTGCCACAGCAGGAACCCGCCGAGCCGCTGCTCGCCGGAGGTGCGGATGACCAGGTCGGGGTCCGGCTGGCCCTTGGTGTAGAGGTGCTCGGCGATGTGCTCGACGTCGAACGACTCCGCGAGGTCCTCCAGCGACGTCCCGTTGCCGGCGTTCTCGCGCAGGATCGAGCGCACGGCCTCGGCGATCTCGTGCCGGCCGCCGTACCCGACGGCGACGTTGACGTGCAGCCCGACGACGTCCGCCGTGCTCGCCTCGGCAGCGCGCAGCGTCGCCGCGGCATCGGCCGGCAGCAGCTCGAGGGCGCCCATGACCTGCAGCCGCCATCGCCGCGTCTCGGCGAGGGAGGTCACCGCCTCGCCGATGATCCCCAGCAGCTCCGCGAGCTCTGCGGGGTCCCTCGAGAGGTTGTCGGTCGAGAGCATCCACAGGGTGACGACCTCGACACCCACCTCCTCGGACCAGCCCAGCAGGTCGGCGATCTTGTCTGCCCCGCGCCGGTGCCCCGTCGACGCGCTCGCGCCAAGGCTCCGCGCCCAGCGCCGGTTGCCGTCGAGGATGACGCCGATGTGCCGGGGCACCGAGGTGGGGGTGAGCTGCGCCGCGAGGTGACGCTCGTACACCCCGTACAGGGGGTTCGGCAGGCGCATGACGCCACGCTACCGCCCCGTGCGACACTCCGCGGGCAGGCCGCCGGCAGGCCGTGGGCAGGCTGCGGTGCAGGTCGGTCGGGGCCAGACTGGTCCCCGCGGGCCCGGCCCCGCGCACGACGGCGCGCGCCGGGGACGCCCGGCATCCGGGGTAACCTACGGTTGCGTAAGTTCATCGGGAGGACCGCATGGCAGACAACCTCATCGACGCCGTCAAGCCGCGGCTGCGCGGCTGGCTGCACGCCGGGATGGCGCCGCTGGCGCTCGTGGGCGCGATCGCTCTCGTCGCCCTCGCCCCGACCACGGCCGGCAAGGTGACCACCGCGATCTTCGGGCTCAGCTCGATCCTGCTGTTCGGCGTCAGCGCCGTGTACCACCGCGGCACGTGGTCCCCGCGGGTCAACGGCGTGCTGCGTCGGCTGGACCACACCAACATCTTCCTCATCATCGCGGGCACCTACACGCCCCTGGCCGTGCTGCTGCTGCCGCGCGAGACGGCGCAGATGATGCTCGTCGTCGTGTGGTCGGGTGCGCTGGCCGGGCTGCTCGCGCGGATCTTCTGGCTCGGCGCGCCGCGGTGGTTCTACACGCCGGTCTACGTCGCCCTCGGGTGGGTGGCCGTCTGGTACATCCCGACGTTCTGGGTCGCCACGCCACAGGGCCCGACGATCGTGTGGCTCGTCGCCGCGGGCGGGCTGGCCTACACCCTCGGCGCGGTGGTCTACGGGACCCGGTGGCCGGACCCGAGCCCGCGCTGGTTCGGCTTCCACGAGGTCTTCCACAGCCTCACGGTCGTCGGCTTCGTGTGCCACTACGTCGCGGTGAGCATCGCGGTCTACACCGCTGGCTAGTCGAGCCGGGCCGGCTGCCTGTCCCGCGGCTCAGACCCGCGGGACGACCGTGTAGCGGCGGTTGACCAGCGACGGGTTGCGCCCGCGCACGGCCTCGACCTGCGCGGGATCGAGGTCGGCGACCGCCACCTGGCGTCCCTCGCCACCCGTCGCCGAGCGCTCGCCCGGGTCGCGACCCGGGTCGGCGAGGACCACGCCGAGCGGGTCCACCACCATCGGCGCGCCCGCCACCCCGCGCCCCTGCATGGCCGCCCCGAGCACGTACACGGTGTCCTCGATCGCGCGCGCCCGCAGCAGGATCCGCCAGTGCTTGACCTTGTCCTGGCCCGAGGCCCAGGCCGCGGGGACCGCGATGACCGTCGCACCGGCATCGACCAGGCGGCGGGCGGACTCGGGGAAGCGCAGGTCGTAGCACGTCATCACGCCCACCCGCAGGCCGTCGACGTCGACCACCAGCGGCGCCGCGGCCGGGTCCCCCGCCGCGAACCGGTCCGACTCGTGCTGCCCGAACGCGTCGTACAGGTGCACCTTGTGATACGTCCCGAGGAGGCCCTGCGGGCCGACCGCCACCACGACGTTGGCCGGCGGGTCGGCGGGACCTGCCCCCGCGACCACGAGCCCGGCGATGACCACCACCCCGCTCTGGACCGCGGCCTCGCGCAGCGCCGTGACGAACGGCCCGTCGAGCGCCTCGGCCCGCACGGTCACGCCGCGCGGGTCGAAGCACGCGGCGTACTCCGGCAGCACCACGAGGTGCGCGCCGTCGTCCGCGGCCTCCAGCACGGCCTCCACGGCGGCGGTGCGGTTGGCGGCGACATCCTGCGTGCTGGCCAGACCCACGACGTGGACGCGCATGGTCAGTCCGTCCGGCTCGGCGGTTCGGCCACGGGTTCCGCGGCGGGCGGCACCGGAGCGGCTGGGGGCGCGGCGTCAGGTGCCGGGTCGCTGGGGGCCGGGGCGCTGGGGGCCGGGGCGGCCGCGGCCCCCTCGGCGACGTCCTGCGCGCGGGCGGCGTGCTCGACCCGGCGCAGCTTGCCGGTCATCGACAGGAACAGCGGGATGCACGCGAGCACCGCGGCGAAGATCACGAGGAAGCCGAGCAGGCCCGGGGTGACGCTGTCGGGGTCGAGGCCCTCGCGCAGCTCGGGCAGCACGGGCTCCGGGGTGGCACCGAGCACGAGGGCCCAGGCGGTCGTCAGGCTGGGGCTCATCGGTCGTCCTCCGGGTGGATCCCCGAGAACAGGTCGTCCTCCGGCAGGGCGACCGGGACACGGGCGTGTGCCAGCTCGTACTCCTCGACGGGCCAGATGGCCGCCTCGAGGTCGCGGGGCACGGCGAAGAAGAAGCCCGACGGGTCGATCTGGGTGGCGTGCGAGCGCAGCGCCTCGTCCCGCGCGCCGAAGTGCTCGGCGCAGGTGATCCGGGTGGTCACGGGACGCTCGGGCACCTCGCGCATGGCGCGCGACTCGACCCAGTCGCCGAACGGGGACTCGTGGCCCGCCGCGACGAGCGCCTCGTGGACCGTGCGCATCCGGTGCAGCGAGAAGTCGTGGTTGTAGTAGAGCTTGAGCGGCGCCCACGGCTCTCCGTGCCCGCGGTACCGCTCGGGGTCGCCGGCCGCGTGGTAGGCCTCGTCCGCGACCTTGTGGCTCATGATGTGGTCCGGGTGGGGGTAGCCGCCGCTCGGGTCGTACGTCGTGATGACGTGCGGGCGGAACGCACGGACCAGCTCGACGAGCGGTGCGGCGGCCGCCTCCAGGGGGACGAGGGCGAAGCAGCCCTCGGGCAGCGGCGGCAGCGGGTCGCCCTCGGGCAGGCCGGAGTCCACGAAGCCCAGCCAGTGCTGACGCACGCCCAGCGCGCGCGCGGCCGCGGCCATCTCCTCGCGACGCACGGCGGCCATCTCGGCGCCCTCGGCGGGGCTGCCCGGATAGGCGTCGTTGAGGATCGAGCCCCGCTCGCCGCCCGTGCACGTCACGACCAGCACCTCGACCCCCTCGGCCGCGTACCGGGCCGTGGTGGCCGCCCCCTTGCTCGACTCGTCGTCGGGGTGGGCGTGCACAGCCATCAGCCGCAGCCCGGCCCGTCTCGTCGTCGTCCCGCTCACGAGGACAATGGTCTCCCATGCGCGGGTCTCCGCGCACCCGCAGCACCGGCGCGGACCTGTGGATCGCAGGTCCGGCCGGCCCAGCCCCGCAGGAGGACCGATGTCGGACGCGTCTGCGCTCCCGGCCGGACGCTACGGCCCGGCGGCGGACCCGCGCTCGGGCCGGCGCCGCACGATGGTCCTCGCGGGCCTCGGTGCGGCCCTCGTCGCCGTGACGGTCTGGGTCGGCCTCGGGGTGGCCGCCCAGCCCGTGACCTGGAAGGACGTCGGGTTCACGCTCGACGGCGCCGCCTCCGTCGAGGTGGTCTTCGACGTCGTGCGGATCGACCCCGGCGTCGCCGTGCGGTGCCGCGTGCAGGCACTGGACCAGCAGTACGCGCAGGTGGGGATCGTCACGGTCGACGTCGCCCCGGCGCAGGACCGCGTCCAGCGGTTCGCCGTCGAGGTCGCCACGACCCAGGCCGCGACCACGGGCCTGGTGGACAGCTGCTGGGTGCTCGAACCCTGAGGGTTGCTATCCTGATCGTTTCCACGCCGGGAGCACGCTCCCTCGCGACGGGCCGCCCTGTGCCGTCGCGACCCTCGACGCAGCGGTGCCCCGCGTGGCCCATGACACCGCACCCGCCCCGACCGGCGGGTGCCTCAGCACGAGGAGGCACCGTGACCGATCAGGCCGCCATCACCTGGCTGACCCAGGAGGCGCACGACCGGCTGACCGCAGAGCTCACGCAGCTCAGCACCATCGGCCGGCACGACATCGCCGAGAAGATCGACACCGCGCGCCAGGAGGGCGACCTCAAGGAGAACGGCGGGTACCACGCCGCACGCGAGGAGCAGGCCAAGCAGGAGGCCCGGATCCGCCAGCTCACCGAGCTGCTGCGGACGGCCGTGGTCGGCGAAGCCCCCGCGGACGACGGCGTCGTGGAGTCCGGCATGGTCGTCACGGCCACCGTCGCCGGGGACCGGATGACGTTCCTGCTCGGCTCGCGCGAGGTCGCCGAGGGCACCGGCCTGGACGTCTACAGCGCCGGCTCGCCGCTGGGCGCAGCGATCGTCGGCCGCTCGCGCGGTGAGTCGACGTCCTACACCGCACCCAACGGCCGTCAGATCGACGTCGTCATCCACGAGGCCACGCCCTTCGTGCCCTGAGGCGTGCCACCCGAGCGGGCCACCGGCAGGCAGAGGGGTCGGTCGCGCCCCGAGCGTCAGCCCGGACCGCCGGTGACCACCCGGTAGCCCAGCCCGCGCACGTGCAGCAGCAGCGCCGAGGCGTGCTCGGGCCCGCGGGTCTCCACCTGGACCGCGATCTCCACCTCGTCGACGCCGAGGTCGACGCCCGTGCGCAGGTGGCTGACGTGCATGACGTTGCCGCCCGCCGCCGCGAGGTCCGCGAGCAGCGACGCGAGGACGCCGGGCCGGTCCGCGACGCGCACGTGCAGCTGCGTGTACCGGCCGGCGGACGCCAGCCCGTGCCGCACCACGCGCAGCAGCAGCAACGGGTCGATGTTCCCGCCGGACAGGACCACCACGGCGGGCGTCTCGACCGGTCCGGTGCCCGCCATGAGGGCGGCCACACCGGCGGCGCCGGAGGGCTCCACGATGAGCTTGGCACGCTCGGCGACGAGCAGGAGCGCGCGGGACAGGTCCTCCTCCGTCACGGTGCGCACCGGCACGCCGTGGCGCTGCAGCAGGCCGAACGGCACGTCCCCCGGCCGCCCGACGGCGATCCCGTCGGCCATCGTGGTCATCTGCCCCACCGGGACGGGGTGCCCGGCCGCCAGCGAGCCCGGGTAGGCCGCCGCCCCCTCCGCCTGGACCCCGATGACGCGCACCTGGGGCTGGTCCGCGAGCGACGCGACGATCCCGGCGGCCAGCCCGCCGCCGCCGACGGGCACGAGGACCGTGCGCACGTCCGGCACCTGCTCGAGGATCTCGCGGCCCACGGTGCCCTGCCCCGCCACGACGTCCACGTGGTCGAACGGGTGGATGAGCACGGCCCCCGTGCGCTCGGCGTGCGCCGTCGCGAGGAGGAGCGCCTCGTCGACGCTCGAGCCCTGCAGCAGCACACGCGCGCCGTACTCCTGGGTGGCCGCGATCTTCGGCAGGGCCGCACCCTGCGGCATGTACACCGTCGCGTCCACGCCGAGCAGCCGTGCGGCGAGCGCGACCCCCTGGGCGTGGTTCCCCGCGCTGGCGGCGACCACCCCCCTGGCCTGCTCGGCGGGGCTCAGGCGGGACATCCGCACGTAGGCGCCGCGGATCTTGAACGACCCGGCCCGCTGGAGGTTCTCGCACTTGAGCAGCACGGGGCCGCCGGCCAGAGCCGACAGGGCGCGCGAGCCCTCGACCGGCGTGCGCAGCGCGACACCCTCGAGCAGCGCCGCGGCGGCCGCGACGTCGGCGGGGCCGACGAGGTCCGCGCCCGGCGGCGGCGAGGTCGCGGACGGGCTCACGGCGCGCTCGGCCCCGGACCCGGGACCGACACCTCGGCCACGGGCGCACCCTGCCCGCGCACCACGCTCGGCCCGCGGGGCGCGTCGAAGGCCCGCAACCAGCGGTCGAGCCCCTCGGGGTCGGTGCCCAGCGCGGGGAACTTGTCCCGCCCGTGCAGGTAGAGCACCACGGTGTTGACGGTCGCGGCCAGCGGCACGGCGAACAGGGCCCCGACGATCCCGGCGGCCAGCGAGCCCGCCGTGACCGACAGCAGCACCGCCACGGGGTGCAGCGAGACCGCCTGGCCCAGCAGCATGGGCTGGAGCACGTTGCTCTCGACCTGCTGCACCAGCAGCACGATGCCCAGCATGATGAGGGCCGTGCCGAGGCCCTGGTCCACGAGGGCGACGAGCACGGCGATCGCCCCGGTGGCGATCGCGCCGACGAAGGGGATGAAGCTCGCCATGAACACGAGCACGGTCAGCGGCATGACGAGCGGCAGACCCAGGACGAGCGCGCCGAGGCCGATCCCCGTGGCGTCGATGAGCGCGACGAGGATCTGGGTCTTGGTGAAGGCCGCGAGCGTCACGACCCCGCGCCGCGACGCCTCGTAGACCCGCATCCGGGCCGTGCGGGGCAGCAGGCGGACCAGCCACGCCCAGATCTGGGCGCCGTCCTTGAGGAAGAACAGCAGGCAGAAGAGGGTGAGCAGGGCGCCAGCCAGCAGGTTGCCGATCGTCACGGTCACCGACAGCGCACCCGAGACCAGGGTCCCGGAGCTGGCGCCGAGCTGGTCGGTCAGCTGGGAGACCACCGCCTCGAGCTGCGCCGGGTCCAGCCCCAGCGGGGTGGTGGCGAGGTAGTCGATGAGCGCGTCGATCCCCGCGTCCGCCCGGTCCCACAGGTCGGCGAAGCCCCGGACCAGCGCACGCCCGGTGGCAGCGAACAGCCCGGAGAGCACCAGCAGCAGCCCGACCACCGTCACCGCCGAGGCCAGCCCGCGGCCCATCCGCGCCCGCTCGACGAGCAGCGCGACGACCGGCCGCAGCAGCACGGTGAGCAGGAGCGCCACGACCACAGGCACCCAGATCACCTTGGAGTACCCCAGCGCGAGGACGACGGCCGCGAGCGCCAGGAGGATCGCGAGCAGGCGCCATGACCAGGCCGCGGCGACCTGGACCGAGCGCGGCACGGCGTCCGACGGACCGACGCTCACGCGAGTGCCTGGCCGAGGTCGGCCACGAGGTCGGCGACGTCCTCGATGCCCACCGACAGCCGCACGAGGTCGTCCGGCACCTCGAGCGCCGAGCCCGCGACCGACGCGTGGGTCATCTGCGCGGGGTGCTCGATGAGCGACTCGACCCCGCCGAGAGACTCCGCGAGCGTGAAGACCTTCGTCCGGGCGCACACGTCGAGCGCCTTCTCGCGGCTGCCCACGCGGAAGGAGACCATCGCGCCGAACGCGCTCATCTGGCGCCCGGCGAGCTCGTGGCCCGGGTGCTCCTCGAGCCCCGGGTGGATGACCTGGGTGACCGCGGAGTGGTCGCGCAGGTACCGGGCCACCGTGAGCGCGTTGGAGCAGTGCCGGTCCATCCGGACGGCGAGCGTGCGCAGCCCGCGCAGGGCCAGCCACGCGTCGAACGGCCCGGCCACCGCGCCCGCGGCGTTCTGCAGGTACCCGACCGCGTCGACCAGCGCCGTGGTGCCCGTGGGCCCCTCGAGGCCCACCGGCAGCTGGGCGCCGTCCCCCACCACGAGCGCCCCGCCGACGACGTCGCTGTGCCCGCCGATGTACTTGGTCGTCGAGTGCACGACGACGTCCGCCCCGAGCGCCAGCGGCTGCTGCAGGTACGGCGTCGCGAACGTGTTGTCGACCACCAGCACGGCGCCGGCCGCGCGGGCCAGCGCCGAGACGGCGGCGATGTCCGTCACGGAGAGCAGGGGGTTGGAGGGGCTCTCCACCCACACGAGCGCCGTGCGCCCGTGCTCGATGGCCGCGGCCACGGCGTCGAGGTCCGTCGGGTCGACCACGGTGTGGTCAACGCCCCACGGCCCCAGCACGCGCGCGATGAGCCGGTAGGTGCCGCCGTAGGCGTCGTTGGGCACGACGACGTGGCCGCCCGGCCGCAGCACAGCGCGCAGCAGCGCGTCCTCGGCCGCCAGCCCGGAGGAGAACGCGAAGGCCCGCGCGCCGCCCTCGACCGACGCGAGCGCGTCCTCGAGCGCGGTGCGCGTCGGGTTGCCCGAGCGCGAGTACTCGTACCCGCCGCGCAGCCCGCCGACGCCGTCCTGGGCGAACGTGGACACCTGGTAGATGGGCGGCACGACGGCGCCCGTGGTGGCGTCCGGGGCCTGCCCCGCGTGGATGGCCCGGGTGGCGAAGCCGGCGTCGGTCCAGTCGTCGTGAGTCACCTGCACAGGCTAGGGCCATGACGGCCGACGGGGGCCAGCAGCCCGGGCCCTGGGGCCGTCCGACAGCCGGGCACCGCGGGGAACACCCCCGTCCGGGCGCGCGTTGGCACGGGCAGACCTGAGGAGGCCCCGATGTTCGGATCCCTGCTGCGCACGACGATGGTGAGCCCCGAGCGCGCACTGCGCGGCCGCTCGGCGTCGGCCTTCCCTGTGCCCGAGCGGCATGTGGTCCTGGGCACGCCGCTCGCCGGGCCGTGGCCCGATGGCACCGCCGTGCTGCACCTGGCGCTCGGCTGCTTCTGGGGCGCCGAGCGCGAGCTGTGGCAGCTGCCCGGCGTCGTCACGACGGCAGCCGGGTACCAGGGCGGCTACACGCCGTTCCCCACCTACGAGGAGACCTGCACCGGGATGACCGGGCACACCGAGACGGTGCTCGTCGCCTACGACCCGACCGTTCTGCCGCACGCTGAGCTGCTGCGCACGTTCTGGGAGCTCCACGACCCGACCCAGGGGTTCCGCCAGGGCAACGACCGCGGCACGCAGTACCGCTCGGCGGTCTTCACGACCACCGACGAGCAGACCGCCGCCGCGCTGAGCACGCGCACGGCGTACGAGCCCGCGCTGCGCTCCCACGGCCTCGGCCCGATCACCACGGAGATCCGCGCGGTCGACTCCCGCGACGGCGTGCCCGGGGCGGGGCCCTTCTACTACGCCGAGGAGTACCACCAGCAGTACCTGCACAAGGTGCCGCACGGCTACTGCCCGGTGCACTCGACCGGGGTGGCCTGCCCGCTGCCGACGGCCTGAGCAGCCACGGGACGCAGCCCGTCATCCCTGAGGGGTACGGCCGCGGGCGGCGAAGATCCGCCCTGCGGCCGTCCCCGCCGCGCGCCCCTCCTCCTAGGTTCGAGGTGTTCGACCGACGAGGAGGAGCAACCATGATCGAGGCGCACGGCCTCATCAAGAGGTACGGCCCGACCACCGCCGTGGACGACATGACGTTCACGGTGCAGCCGGGCAAGGTCACGGGCTTCCTGGGCCCCAACGGCGCGGGCAAGTCCACCACGATGCGGATGATCGTCGGTCTCGATCGACCCACCGCCGGCACGGTGACGGTCAACGGCCGCCCGTACGCCGCGCACCGCACGCCGCTGCAGGAGGTCGGTTCGCTGCTCGACGCCAAGGCCGTGCACACCGGCCGCACGGCGCGCAGCCACCTCCTGGCCATGGCCGCGACGCACGGCATCAGCCGACGCCGGGTCGACGAGGTCATCGAGATGACCGGCCTGCAGACCGTCGCGGACAAGCGCGTCGGCGGGTTCTCGCTGGGCATGGGCCAGCGGCTCGGCATCGCCGCGGCGCTGCTCGGCGACCCGCAGACGCTCATCCTGGACGAGCCCGTCAACGGCCTCGACCCCGAGGGTGTGCTGTGGGTCCGCACCCTGGTGCGCTACCTCGCGGGTCAGGGGCGCACGATCTTCCTGTCCTCGCACCTCATGAGCGAGATGGCGCTGACCGCCCACCACATCATCGTCGTGG